>QHVR01000745.1 GCA_003223595.1 Acidobacteriota bacterium | reverse complement strand
TATGCCAGTGCCGGCGAAAGTCGAAACATTTCAAGACACCGGCGAAGTGTTTCTGAAGCACGCCGACCGCGCGACCATGCTGCCGGGAGTGGACACCTCGAAATTGACCGCGGAACAGCGCATGGCCGCGTTGCACAAGCTCAACGCGGAAAGCTGCGATTGCGGCTGCAAGTACACACTGGCGCAATGCCGCATCTACGATCCCGTGTGCAAGATCAGCAAGGAACGGGCCGCAGCCATCGTGAAGGAAGCTGAGAAGGTTCCTGCCAAGGATGCGCCGGGAAGCACTGTCGAGCCGGTGCCACCATCCGCTCCTGCGGACGTCGCGAAGCCACGCGGACGAAAATAGAAGTGGCGAAAAGGTACGCGAAAGGATTCCCCGCGATTCACCGCCGCCCACTTGTTCGGGCACTAGCAAAACTGGATCGTCCCCAACCGCTTGACCGGGCTCCCCATGGCAGGCATGCCCTGGCAGGGCGCATTAGTGAAATTTGTAACGGGTAAGATGCCAATTCGCAAGTTGAGGCTCGGATTACCAGCCAGTCAGCACGGCTGAATCGATTACTGACGTAACGCTCCGAATCCCAAATAGATACCTTTCTCCAAATGGAATCCCTACCATCGCTCTGGGGCGTTTTCGCACGGGCATCGATCCCTCTCGGCCCGAACCAGCCACTGGAGAACTGTTATGAAAGCTGCACTTTGCTGCGGACTCGTGTTTCTCATTGCTCTTGTCGCTTGCAGCACCGGTAAAGGGAGCAGCTCAACTCCTGGCTCTCCAACCATTTCCTCTGTGCAGGTCGCTCCTGCCACCATGTCCATTGGCATTAGTGCCAAGCAGCAATTCAAGGCCACGGCTCATTTTTCCGATGGCACCACGCAGGATGTCACCAGCACCGCGAAGTGGAGTTCTTCGGACTCCACGGTAGCCAGCATCAACGCCGCTGGTGTGGCCACCGGCTCGAGCCTGGGCAGCGCGACCATTACTGCGGTGTCGAGCAGCGTGCAAGGATCCGCCAGTCTCAAAGTCTCCAGCGCGGCTGCGAATTTGGTTTCGATTGCGCTAGCTCCTGCCGCATCTTCTCTCCCTGTGAACACCTCCGTGCAGTTCACGGCGACAGGCCATTACAGCGATGGGACCAGCGCTGACATCACGAAGCTCGTGTCCTGGAGTTCTTCGGCACCGTCTGTTGCTACTGTGAACCCAAGTGGCCTGGTCACGGGAGCGGCCGCCGGGGCGACAAACATCTCAGCCAAGTACGCCGGTGTTTCGCAATCGACCAGCCTTGCTGTGACAGCACCCGCTATCGCTTCCATTGCCGTGACGCCTGTTGGGCTGACTCTCGGCATCGGCATCAATCAGCAATTCACTGCGACCGCCACTTACACCGACGGCACGAGTGCAGACTTAGCTGCCGGAGTGACTTGGAATTCATCTTCCCCTGCGGTTGCGACCATCGATGCCTCAAGCGGGCTTGCTACGACCGTCGCCGCCGGTGCAACCACAATCACTGCTACCGTCGGCGCGTTCAGCGACACTTCAGACCTGACGGTGGTTCCGGCGCATCTGATTTCAATCGCGGTTACTCCCGCAGTTCAGTCCATTGCGCAAGGCACGACCCAGCAGTTTAGTGCGGTCGGAAGCTTTGATGACGGCAGCACACAGCTATTACCTTCTTTGACCTGGTCCTCGAGTTCCGCCTCGGTTGCGAGTGTCGATTCGACAGGACTTGCCACCGGCGCGGCTGCGGGTACGACCACCATCACCGCTGCGTCGGGTTCGGTCAGCGGAACCTCCTCGCTCACGGTTACCGGAGCGACCCTGGTTTCAATCGCAGTGACGCCCGCCAGTTCCAGCATGGCAGTCGGCACCACGAAGCAATACACCGCGACCGGCAGTTTCAGCGATTCCAGCTCGCAAGACATCAGCGCGAGCGTGCTCTGGAGTTCCTCCACCCCTTCGGCCGCCACCATCAATGCGCAAGGCTTGGCGTCGAGCGTTGCCACTGGAAGCACTACGATCAGAGCAGCGCTCGGTTCCGTCAGCGGATCAACCGGGCTCACAATTTCCACCGCGCACCTGACCGCGATCACCGTAAAACCTGCCAGCCCGCGAATTGAGAAGGGCACAAGCCTGCAGTTCACGGCCAGCGGAACTTTCAGCGATGGCAGCGTAGCGAGTAATCTGGTGGGAATCACTTGGAAGTCGTCGAAGCCGAATCTGGCATCCATCCGGTCAAGCGGCATTGCTCATGGAAAAAAGGGAGGTACAGCGACAATTTCAGCCTCCTCCTCAGGCGTGACCGGCAGCACGACCTTGACGGTTGGCACGGGAACACTCGTATCGCTTGCCATTACTCCGGCGACCGTGACCGCAAATGCGGGCAGCAAACAGGCGTTTGTGGCAACCGGAACGTTCAGTGACGCCAGCACGCAGGACATCACGCTGAACAGCCACTGGAGTTCGTCTTCGGCGTCCGTTGCCACCATTGCCAACGCTCCGAGCGTGGCAGGTGTGGCAAATTGCGTCGCCGCCGGCACGAGCAGCATCGGCGCCAACTCAGGCGGAGTTACCGGCTCAGCTGTGCTCACCGTGCAATAACGATCCGAATTCCCAAGCGAGGGCTGACCCAGCGTCAGCCCTCAGCAAAATTATCTGGGGAGTGTCCCTATCAAGAGCGATGGTCTGCAAAGAGCCATCTTCTCGTTCACGTGGCCGCCCGCCGCGTAATTCTCAAAAACTAAAAAAAGCGCAGGAGCGCATCCCACGAGCGGGTCCCTAGCCGAAAGCAAATTGAAGGGGTCGGTTGAGGCGTTCGG
>QHVR01000744.1 GCA_003223595.1 Acidobacteriota bacterium | reverse complement strand
TACGGTTATTGGAGATGGACAAGCCGTGAGCCCAACCGTTGACGTAGATCCCACCCCCGGCGTCGCCCCCGGTGATGCTCACACCGTCAATGCTGGCTGCGGCGCACAGGAAATTACCCGGCACCTTGCTGTTGCCATTGCAATTGGTGAAGGGCGTGCCGTTGGCCCGCAGCCCCTTTGCAAGGACGGTGATGCCAGCGCCCTCCTCGGTGCCCAGGACTGAGGGCTCGAGTAAAAGGATGCCACCGGTAATCTCTTGCCCAGGCAACGGATCTACCTGAGGTGTACCAGGTAAGGTGTTGCCCTGTGAGTCGAGACCAAAGAGGGTGTTGATCGTAGAACGCCACGTCTCCAGCTTCTGGGTCGGGTACTTCGTGGCGTTTATGATCACCGATGCCGCACCTACACCCTGCAAGCGGACCGGCTTGTACATGATCACCAGCTCGGGATAATTCGCCGCACCGCAAGTGGGCGCCGCGGCATTCGTGACGTTACCGATTGATGGCAGATCGCAGCGGACTGCATTGGGTTGCGCAACGCTTGGCATTACCGAACCGTTCAGCATAATCATGTCACCCGGCTGAGCGGCATCAATGGCGTCCTGGATCGGGTGGAGCAATCCAGTATCAATGGCCACTGTTGGATCAGGCGGGTTCACATAGGTTGGCTCTTTGCTGCCCGCAGCGGCAACCGTGACCATGACCGTATCGATCGACTTCTTTCCGTTGTCGGCGGTGATGGCCAGTTCATAGGTGCCCACGGCCAGATTAGCCGGAACAGTGGCTGTGATTTGCCCGTCGCTCCAAGCCGTGGTAGCCAGGACTGATGATGCACCAGTGGTGTTGTTCACGAGCGCGACACTGCCAGTGCCACTTGTGTTAGATCCGAACCCGTAGTGGCGGAGAACGGTCTTCTGCGCATCCAGCCCAGTGCCGGTAACGAACGGACCGGAGTAAGCGTTGTTGGGCACCTGCACATCGCCCAAAGCCGTGATGGTGAGAGTGCCACCTGCAGTGGTGATCCAGGGCCCGAATTGAGCGGCGCTGCTGTCCACGCGCAGGATTGCCGGAGTCGCGTCAGGATACGCGCAATCCACCGGATTGTATCCAGCAGCAAATGCTGCCACCGGCAACACCGGCGTATCCAGATACGAAGTGTTTCCCGGCATGAACGGCAGCGTGTAGCAGAAGTTGCTGTAGTTCGGGTTGTACATCGGATCGGTGATTAACTGGCCAGAATGATTCGGGTCAGGAATCGGCCCTGGATCATTCATGCATGTGATCGTCATGTTTGGCGCATAACCCGTCGGGTTTGGCGGATTGACGGCCCAGGTGGAATAGACCAGCCCGTTGTACATACCGTACTGGTCGGAGTAGGTACGGGAAATCTCGACGCCGTTGAAGTCGCGGAAAGAAACCGGGACGAACGGAACGGCAAACTTCTCGCCATAGTCCGGAGCTGCGGTGTTGAATTCCGCCGAAGCATCGTCCAGGATCATGCCCGCGTAGTGCGCCGAGATCGGGGTCTGGGTGAAGACGAAGAAGTCTGTCGCCCCCTGCATCTGGTCGCCCAGTCTGATTTCCTTGCGATCGCACAAGTTCTTGATAGCACCCGCGAATGGCGCTACCTCTTGCGATCCCGGGAACAGGGTGAGGAAATCCGGCACTGTGTGAGGCGTACCGACGCAGGGCGCCGGCTGAACCGAGAGGCCACCAGGACCGAAGTCTCCCAAGCTCGAACTGGTGCGACCCAGGTTCGTGGTGGGGTTCTGTGGGTTGTTGGCGTTGTAGTACGCATTGACGGCCGCCTGATCCGGCATGATGAAGATGCTGCCCAGACCGCCGAACTGCTGCGTAACCGGAGCGATGTAGGTATCGCCAATCAGAATGTTCTTGTCTTCTTCTTTGACGATTTCATAGCCCTGCGGCACCATAACTTCCACTACATACTTGCCCGCGGGCAGGCTGACCAGCGTCTGACCATTG
The DNA here is from genome assembly GCA_003223595.1 of Acidobacteriota bacterium. Taxonomy (GTDB): domain Bacteria; phylum Acidobacteriota; class Terriglobia; order Terriglobales; family Acidobacteriaceae; genus Sulfotelmatobacter. The sequence goes on along the minus strand of QHVR01000744.1, from coordinate 2,803 downwards.
TCACTCTGCGCAGAACTGAGTGGATGGTTGGCGATGTAAGCCGGGCTGGGAAATTGATAACGCCCGTCGTATACCGCTGGTTCCATCTGGTTCCAGGCATGGAAACCGTCATAGCATTTGTATCTGTTGCTCGTTCCCAAACTGAACTTGTAGTAAGGATCATTCGGATCCTGTCCCGCACAATTCATGTTTGGGTTCCCATCGGGCCGCTTGCCATTTGCCCAGTCGTCCCAGCTGCTGGTCTGTGTGGTATCCACCAGGGTTAAGCTCTGTGTGCCATCTGCCGCCGTCGCTTCCTGATAGAGATTGATGGTCACGCGCGGAACCAACGTTCCCACAGGTTCTGGAACAGCAACTGGGGATCGTCGAAGGGACGCGTTGAGCCATACGCCACGTGTCCCACGATGCCGCCGTTTTCGCCGGCAACGTAAGGCGTCTTACCCCAGTCGATATACTGCGGCTGGCTGATAAACGCCTGGAAGCCCTCGCTGACAACACTTCCTGGATCAATGCGTCCGGTCGAACCGCCAGGGCCACCACCTCCGGGAGGATTAGAGATATCGAACGAAGCGCAATCCGCCTTATCGCAATAAATCGATCCTGGGAATCGGAGATTCGCCGGCAAAGCTACTTCCGACGGCTGGCTCGTGTTCATCCAACCTTCGTACGCGCCAGTTGTATCTACCGCGCCGCCCGCGTCGTTTGCGGTGTGGACGCCAGTTCCCTTGTAGCGCGTCGTATCGGACTCCATGACGTACCAGTTGAAGAGTGGAAAGACTTCCGCCCACGCGGCATTGCCCTGGTTATCGGTACCGTTGGTGTTGGAGATCGCGCCATTCCGGTAGCGGATGCGGATCGGTACCTGGTTCAGGCCGCCTTCGTCCCCATCGCGAACTCCATTCTTGTTATCGTCAATGTAAGTGCTGGTATAGACACTCTGGAACCAGGAGAACACCGGCACGTTGCCCATATCAACGTTCGCGTTGAGCACCGTTGCAGTCTTGTACTCGATGATCTGATCGAGCCACTGGTCCCACACCACGATTTGGTAGCTGCCTGTCGGCAGTCCCGTGAGAGTAAAGCTGCCATCGCTGTCGCAGGCCGCGAAGGCTACGTTCTGTCCAACGCCATTCTGGGCGTTAGCTCCCACATAGCAGGTGGACTGCGAAATGGGATCATGCGAGGCGCTGTCGAACAGGGTCACCGACCATGGACGCGACATGTGCAGGTTGGTGACTTTTCCTTTGATCGTATATTTCGACGAACCCGGCAACGCGGCATTGGACGCCGCGATATGCGCGGGATTTACAAAGCCGATGAAGGAATGGAATCCCGGGGGTCCAAACTCCTGGAAGTAGGAGGGCTCGCCATTCTTCGCAAAGGCGTCGTTGGCATGGGTTCCTTCCAAGGTGGAGGTTTGGATCCACTGTTCACCATTAGCTTCTCTTTGCGCGCTCGGAAACGCGAGCACGTCGAAGCGGTTCGGGAAAAGGTTTTGGATCAGCGCTTGTCCGGCCAGCGGCGACGGATTGCCCGCGCTGTCCTTCTCGGGGCACGTAATGATCATGCCGGCAATATTGCTCGGCCCCGTCGGCTGTGGGCAGAGATTGGTCTTGCCATCGGTCGACATCTTGTTGGCCAAGGCATTGGTCAGAGGCATATTGAACATGTCGTACGTCATCTGACCGGTTGCATCGCCCGTGGCGCCCGCCACGTCGTTCAGGATGATTTGGAATCCGCCCAGGCCTTTGGCGACTTCATCGCTATCGATGTCGCCGTTCGTCGGGAAATCATCTTCAAAGACGAAGATACTAAGTTGCGCCGGCTGCAACGGACTCTGTTCTGCCTTGATCGTGGCAGTTAGCTGACCCGGCGAAATTGTGGTACCGGCCATGGTGTGGCCGCACGTGCCAGTTCCCATATCGAACGTGCAGTCCTTGCTCATATCAAACTGACGTTGCGCGCCCGCGGGATTATTGGGATCGACCGGGACGGGAGCGCCACCACCGTTGATGAACGGATTGGCGGCATCTCCCGGCAGAATGGATACGTAGTAATACTTGCTCGGGTCTAGCACAACATCCGCAGGAGTAGTGTCGGGATCGCCGGGAATGACAACGCCGCCCACCGTCTCTGGCGGGTTCCGTCGGCAGCTCACCTCGCCAACGCAGCCGCTCGCCACCAGGGGCATGAAGCTGCTATGGAAGCTAGTCGCCAGCGAAGGGGTGGTTCCCGGTGTAACTCCGGCCGATGTGTGGAAATTCGTGTCTTCCTCAATCACCCAGCTGTAATCGGTGATAGGCGCCTTGGTTTTGACATCCTGCACCGTGACCTGCAGCCCGCTGCCAGCCTGGAAGGTCAGCAAGGCACTGGTCGGCGCGCTGGCACTTTGCTGCGAGTTCACAGCGTGATAGCAGAAGTAGTAGGCGCCCGAAACAGGTGGAGTCGCGGTGAAAGAGCCATCCGAGTTCAGCTTCAGCTGGTCCGCTACGAGTGGCGTCGGAGGCGTCGGACCTGTAGGAACAGCACAGGCGGTATCAAGAACCGCCGTGAGAGGATGGCCGGCAGGATCGACGTCGTTGGCCAGCACGCCGGGCCGGTGGACTTTGAGAATTTTGGCAACGCTGCTGCTGTAAGCGTCAGCGTTTGCGACCGGCGCTCCACCTTTGCAATTCGGGGTGGCCGCGCATGATGCAATCGTTACGGTAGTGCAAGCGTCGCCCCCCGTAGCCCCGTTTCCGCAATATCCGAACGCGTCACTAGTAACACTGTTTGAATTCGGTGTGTAGCTGAAAGTACCGTC
>QHVR01000601.1 GCA_003223595.1 Acidobacteriota bacterium | reverse complement strand
CCAGCGACTCGGTCAGGCGCCCAGTGACCTCCGCATTGATCTTGCCGCGCTCGCGAAATATTGGACGAATGGTCGAAAACGCTTTATTCAAAACGATCGCGAAGCAGGCCAGCGAGCCCACCGCCATCAGCGTCAAAGGGACGCTGATGCGCAGCAACAGCACGAGCGCAATTGCGGCCGCAACGATTCCGCCTACGAAATCGACCAGGCCTGTGCCCAGCAGGTTTCGCACGCCTTCGACATCGCTCATGATTCGCGAAACCAGTGCGCCCGTTTTGTTCGAGTCGTAGTAGGTGACGGGCAAGCGTGAGACGTGCGCCTGCACCTGCTGCCGCAGTTCCGCAATCAGCCTCTGCGCGGCCTTCGAGAGCAGCTGTGTCAGCGAAAACGAGGTCACACCCTGAATTACAGTCGCGAGCAATACCGCCAACACGATCGGCCGCAACAGGCCCGTCTCATGTCTTGCCACCACATTGTCGATAAGGAATTTCGAGGAGTACGGCAGCACGAAACCGGCGAGCTTGTTGCAAACCATCAGCACGAAGCCAATGGCCAGCAATCCGCGCCGCGGACGCATCAGCTTCCAAACCTCCGGCCAGACGGCCTTCAGTCGCTCCATCTGGAACTTCTTGTCGTCAGGTTTGGAGGCGGGACTCAATCTTCTGTTTGACTCCATTTAAGCCCGATTCGCTTCATTATTACTGCATTGTCACACACCGCCGCCTGTGACAGCCGCCATCCTGCCGTTGTATCCTCAGCACGTGTCCCGCCCCTCTCCGTCGGACCGTTCGCCGACCTTTGGCCTGCTCCTTGGGCTTGTAATCACGCTGTCGGCAGTCCTCGCCTATTCCGCCTACATGACATGGCAGATTAGGGGCCTCCGGGAACTCCAGACAAATTTGGTCGACCGCAATCGCAAAGATTCCCTCCAGTTGCTCCGTATCCAAAATGACTTGAACCTGCTCGCCGTAGCCATGCGCGACATGGTCAGCAGCAACGAGCCTTATCCGCTGACCGCCTGGTCGGCGCAATTCGAACGCATCCGCACCGATCTGGATGACGCTATGCGTCTGGAAGCGGGATTCGCCGCCAGCAGCCGCACTCCCGAGCAAAGCGCGTTTCTGACCAGTTCTTTCACCCAGTTTTGGGACGCCGTGGATCGCATCTTTGCTCTGGCCCGCGGGGGAAAAGAAAAAGATGCCCGCGAGCAAGTCCAAAATTCCCTGCAGGAGCGGCAAGCTTCGCTGAGCACCGCGGTCGCCCGTTTGCTGGTTCAGAACAGCGAGAACGAAGAGCAGGCCGGACAGCGCATCATCCAGATCTACGACCGCGTACGCCGCCAGGTCTACGTCTTTCTGGCCGCCACCTTGCTCGCGATTCTTCTGAGCAGCCTTTCGTTGATTCGCTGGAACCGGAGTCTGTTTGCGCGCTTGGAGGAAATCTCGGAGCGCCGCAGCGAACTGGCCCAGAAACTCATTGCCACTCAGGAGTCCACGCTGCGCTACATCTCCCGCGAACTGCACGACGAGTTCGGCCAGATTCTGACCGCAATCGGCTCCATGCTCCGCCGCGCCGGAACGCACGCTCCGGAAGGATCGTCCCTCAGGGCCGATCTCCAGGAGGTCATGCAAACCGTGCAGACCACCTTGGAGAGTGTGCGCACCCTGTCGCAGGCGCTTCATCCAGTGATGCTGGACGAGGCTGGCCTAGAGAGTACGCTCGACTGGTACATCCCCAACGTGGAACGGCAAACCGGTATTGAAATATCCTATGAGAAGCAGGGAGAACCGTTCCCGGTTGACGGCAGTGCCGGAGTGCATGTCTACGGCGTGCTGCAGGAGGCGCTGAATAATGTGGCGCGTCACTCGGGCGCCAAGCGGGCCTCGGTGCGCTTGCGTTTCCTCGCGAGCACGCTCGAACTGGAAGTCAAGGACCACGGCACGGGATTCCCCGAGCGTCCCAACCGGCGGGGGAGTTGATGGGCGGACAGATCGTTTTTTCGCGTCCGCCGGAAGGTGGAACCCTGGTTCACCTGACCGTCCCCAGGGAGAAAGCCGAGTCGAAAGCGGAATCTTATGGAAAAGAAGATCACAGTGTTGCTCGTGGATGACCACAGCCTGGTTCGCCGTGGATTCCGTCGGATGCTCGAAGATGAGCCTGACATGGAGGTTGTCGGCGAGGCCGGCGACGGAGAGGAATCCGTCAAGCTGGCGAAACAACTTCATCCCCAGGTCGTGGTGATGGATTGCGCCCTGCCCGGAATGAATGGCTTGCAAGCCACTCGCGCCATTATCCAGGACTCGCCCGATACGTCTGTCCTCATGCTCAGCATGCACAGCGAGAACACGTGGGTGCGGCAGGCCATCGAAGCCGGGGCCAAAGGTTACGTGCTCAAGAACGCGCTGGATCTGGAATTGAGTGCCGCAATTCGCAAAGTTGCTGCCGGGGAATCTGTCTTTGATCCCAAGGTGGAGCAGCGCGCCGCCCTCAAAGGAGAGCGCAATGCCGCGCTCACGCCTCGCGAACTCGAAGTGCTGCAGATGATCGTGGACGGTAAATCGAATAAGGAAATCGCGACCGCTCTCGACCTCAGTGCCAACACGGTCGCCGTTCATCGCGCCAACATCATGAACACCCTCGGAATTCACAAAACTGCCGAACTGGTCGTCTACGCCATCCGCTCCGGGTTGGTGAACGTTCCGTGAATCGCAGGTCTTTCTTGGGGGGAATGGCTGGTCTGGCCGGTTGGCCACCGCTGTCGCGCCTGCACGCGGCTGTGGGGCAGACGGCAAACGCGAATGTTGGTTTTCGCTTTACGGATGTGACCGAACCCGCCGGCCTCCACTTTCAGCACAACAGCGGAGCGTTCGGTGGCAAGTTCCTTCCTGAGACGCTCGGCTCCGGCTGCGCCTTCCTTGACTACGATCGCGACGGCTGGCAGGACATTCTGCTGATCAACGGAGCCGACTGGCCCGGACACAAAAAAAGCCGCACCACTCTTCGCCTTTACCGCAACAACCACGATGGAACCTTCACCGACGTAACCTCCCGCGCCGGTCTCGATGTCGAACTCTACGGCATGGGTGTCGCGGTGGGCGACTATGACAACGATGGCTTTCCCGACATCCTCATCACCTGTGTCGGGCAAAATCGCCTGTTCCGTAACACCGGCAAAGGGACGTTCGTCGATGTAACCAACGCCGCCGGTCTCGGCAAGCGCGAGGGCTTCAGCACCTCCGCCCTGTGGTTCGACTACGATCGCGATGGCCTGCTCGACCTCTTCGTCTGTAATTACGTGAAGTGGTCTCCGGAAACTGACGTTTTCTGCAGCCTTGACGGAAAGCACAAGTCGTATTGCACGCCCGAAGCCTATCGCGGCGCCACCTGCTGGCTCTTTCACAATCGCGGCAACGGGACGTTTGAAGATGTGACCGCCGCGAGCGGCATTTTCGACAGCAGCTCGAAATCGCTGGGCGTCGCTTTGTTCGACGAAAACCGCGATGGCTGGCCCGATCTGCTCGTCGCCAACGACACTCAGCCCAACAAGCTTTACCGGAATCAGCGCAATGGCACTTTCAAAGATGCCGCCGTCGAAGCTGGTCTCGCCTTCAGCACGGAAGGCAAGGCGCGTGCAGGAATGGGCGTAGACGTCGCCGATTTTGAAAACTCCGGCACTCCCGGCGTCGCGATCACCAATTTCGATAATGAGATGATCGGCCTGTATCGGCTCAGCGGCAAGACTTTCGAAGACATTGCGCCCCAATCAGGCGTCGGAATCGCATCCAGAAATAGCTTGGGATTCGGCTGCGCCTTTCTCGATGTAAACCTGGACGGCTGGCTGGATTTCGCGGTCGCCAATGGCCACATCGACGAAACCGTCCGCAACATTCGCGGTAATGTCGGATATGCACAACCACCGCAGCTCTTTCTCAGCAAGGGCAAGGGAAATTTCCACGATGTCGCGTCAGAAGCCGGCGGCAGCTTCGATCACCCTAAGGTGGGACGCGGTCTGGCCTACGGGGACTTCGATCGCGACGGCGATCTCGACCTGTTGATCACGACCAACAACGGCCCGGCTTACTTGTATCGCAACGACCAACTTGCCGCTCATCACAGCATCCGCTTCCAGTTGGTCGGAACCAAATCCAACCGCGACGCCATCGGCGCCACCGTGCAGATTTCCTCGGGAGGGCTTCAGCAATCACGCACGGTCAAAGGCGGTTCCAGCTACCTGTCGCAATCGGAACTGCCCGTGACCTTCGGCCTGGAAAAACGCGATCAAGTCGAACGCGTTGTGATCTATTGGCCCAGCGGGCGAACGGAAGAGTTCAAGAATCTATCAGCGGGACGCACCTATGACTGCACAGAAGGAAAGGGAATTGTTCCCCGTCAGGGCTATTGATTTGAAATCGCCGTACTGGTCGTGACACTTCCCGCCGCCGACAAATCGATTTCCACGGTGTCGTTGACTTTCAGAAACAATGTGCTGGGATTCTTCATTCCCCACTTGGCGTATGGAACCGTGAAGTGTACGTTCGCAGTCCAGTGATCTCCGTCCCTCTCCACTTGCGCGGGAACCGTTACTTCGCGAGCGGTCCCATGAATGCTGAACATGCCGTGCACCATGACCGACGACTTTCCCTGCGCAGCGACCTCTCCATCGAACCGGTCAGGACGGAAATCAATCTCAGGATAGCGCGCGCTTTCCAGCACCTCTTTATTCATTTTGCGGTCGCGCATGCCGCTGCCGCTATTCCCGCTAGTGGCATCCACCACGATTTCGCCTGAGAGTTTTCCCGTCGGTTGCACCTGCAATTCGCCATGCTTTAGGGCGAAGCTTCCATGGACCGTATGGAGAACATCCCCTAACGTAAACTTCACGGTGCTCTGCGCCGGATCGATCTGAAAAGTCTGCTCCTGCGCAGACGCAGAGATAATCAGCAGTACCATCACTCCGAGGCCGAGAACGATCGCCCGAAATTGCTTTTGCAAATGGTTCATACCTAAGCTGTCAACAGCCCCCATCCCAAAGTAAGTCCATCCCGCACCAGTTCCAGCGGCGGCAACTCACCCAGATGCAATGCCAGCAAACGCCGGAAGATCTCGGGATACTTGCGAAAAGTCTGCAACGTCCGCTCCTGCAGCCAAGGCCGTCCGTCCAACGTGAGCATCAGCCGCGCCATGCCGCGCGGACGCAGCAACAGGCGCCGGTGTTCCTGCTGATAGGCACTCAGATCTCCGTTTTCAAAACAACGCGCCAGCGCCACGGCCTGCGTGAACGACAGCCCCAAGCCTTCCCCGGTGATGGCATCCACGGTCCCGGCCGCATCCCCAATCAGTGCGACATTGCCCCGAAATACGCGGCGAAATGTGCGGTTGCCCGTAAGCGCCCCACGTTCCGTAGTGACCGCTTCGGCCCCGCGCAGCCGAGCGCTCAACGTAGGCAATTCCCGTAATCCTTCTTCCAGCCTCATAGCGGGATCGTGCGACGCCAACGCCACGCACACCTGATCTCTCCCCACCGCCGTCGCATATCCTTGGCAACGCGCTCCCCAATGAATCTCCATGTGGTCGGTCCACGGAGCTACGCGAAAGTGCCGTCGATAGGCGTATCGCAGTCGCGGCTTGCGCCCATCGTCCAGGCCAGCCCATCGCCGCACCAGCGAATTGGAGCCGTCTGCGCCAACAATCCACCGGCAGCGCACAGTACGATCGCCAACGCGCACACCCTCCGCGCAAATTCCGCTCACGCTGGTGCCCCAAAGAAAGTCCGTGCCCAGTTGCTCGGCGCGTTCGGCGATGATGGGATGCAGGGAAGTCCGGCGTACGGCCAGCCCTGCAGCTTCACGAGGAAATACGGCCTCCGCAGAAGAATCCAGTCCCACGAAACGAATTCCGCGAAAAGGGTAGGCCTCGCTCAAAGGTACGCGAATCCCCAATCGTTCCAGGGCCGCAAGACCATCCGGCATCAGTCCTTCGCCGCAGGCCTTATCGATCGGCGGCCTCATCCCATCGGCGACGATCACACGAAACCCGCGCTGCCGCGCGGCAATGGCTGCCGCCAATCCTGCGGGCCCACCGCCAATTACGAATACATCGGTTGAATCGAACAAACTGTCCTCACCACTTCAGAAGTACAAGCTCAGAACAGAATCCCGGACCCATCGCCGCCAGCACGCCCATCGTGCCCGGCTCTGGACGCCGGTTTCTCATCACATCCTCGAGTACGACCAGCACGGACGCCGAAGATAAGTTCCCAACTCTCTTCAGGCAATTCCACGACGCATCCAGCTGGCCATCATGCAGCTCGAGCGCATCCGCGGTGGCTTCCAAAACTTTCGGGCCGCCGGTGTGCAGAACCCAGCTCCCAATATCTTTGCGCTCCAGACCTTGCTCTCGCAAAAATGCGTCAGCGTCCGCACCCAGATGTTCGCGGATCAGAACCGGAACCTGCGGCGATAGCGTGATGCGGAATCCTTTCTCGCTCACCTTCCATCCCATCATCTCCTCGGTCTCAGGATAAAACACAGATCGTGTTGCGATGATCTCCGGCCCAATGGCATTCACCTCATCGCCAGTCACCACGACCGCCGCCGAACCGTCTGCAAATAGCCCCGAAGAGATAAGGTTCGCCACCGAGAGATCGTCACGCTGAATCGTCAGCGAGCACAGTTCCACCGACACCAGTGCAGCGGATTGCTTGGGATACGCTTTGACGTAATCGGCAGCCCGCGCGATTCCCGCCGCTCCCGCTACACACCCTAGACCAAAAATCGGGATGCGCTTGATGTTGGTCGGAAGACCCATGCGGTTTATCAGGAGCGCATCAATCGAGGGACTCGAGATGCCGGTTACCGACGTGAAGAACAGCGCCCCCAGTTCGCTGGGCTCCAGCCCGGCATGATGCAATGCGCGGCACAGGGCCTGTTCGCCCAATTCCTGTGCCACTTCGATCCAGATGTCATTGGCTTTGCCCCAGGTATCGAGCTCGAAATATTTCTCTGGAGGTATGGCCAGGTGGCGTCCTTCGACGGCGACGTTGCGGTGCAGGCGGGCCAGCATCTGGGGATTTCGGAGCCGTTCGCCCCAGTACTCTTGCAATTTTTCCAGCCGAACCTTTTGCGGATAGTAGTGCTTCGGAAACGCGCTCGCGGCGCTGGCAATTTTCATAATTTTCCTGGATCCCGATCCCATCGGGGTCAGCGCCTGCGGGATGTCTATTTAGATGTTTCCGCACTACTCGCGGTTGTACCCGCCTAACGCGCTGTCTTCCAATACATTGTGCGAAGGCCGGATGACGGAATTGTCACTCGTTTGTCAAAAAATTTGACGTCACATTTGAAAGGCTCGCTTCGCCAACCCCAGAGCCTCAGACCAGAATGCGCCCGGAGAATTGGCGAGTTCCACGACGCCGCGGATCGCTGCCACAAAAGCATCGAGTTGCGAATCATTCACCACCAACGGCGGCGCAACCTTCAGAACCATGAAATTGTTTCCGCAAATCTGAGTCAGGAATCCCGCATCCCGGAACATTCGCATGACCACAATCTGCCCGAACATTCCCGCATGAATGCCGCTGAACGCTTCATAGGGGATGCGCAACTTCAACTGGCGCGGAGCCTGAAATTCAATGCCCATCAACAGTCCTGCTCCGCGAACATCCTTCACAATTTCGAATTCGCTCAGGGCCTCGGAAAGCCGCGTCCGCAAATACTCACCGGCTGCCATCGAGCGCGCACCCAACTGCTCGCGCTCCAGAACATCGAGCGTCGCCAGCGCCGCGCGCATCGCGAGGCTATTCTCGCTGAATGTCGATGTATGTACAAAGGCCTTGGGCACGGAGGAATACACGGAGTCGCAAATCGCCTCCGACATCATCACGGCGCCGCAGGGCACAAGCCCGCCGCTCATGGCCTTTGCCAACACCACCATGTCGGGCTCAACTCCAAAGCTGTGCGCCGCCAGAAATGGTCCGGTGCGGTACATGCCAGTTTGTACTTCATCCAGTACAAACAGCGTTCCATAGCGCCGGCAGAGTGATTCAGCGCTCCGCAAGTAGTTCCGATCGGGAACGCAGACACCCGCCTCCGACTGGATCGGTTCTATGATAAAAGCGGCAAACTTTTTGCTCTTGAGTTCGCCCTCTAGAGATTCGAGATCGCCAAACGGAACCGTCTTGGTCTCCGGCAGCAGAGGCCCGAACCCGTCTCGCCAGTACGCATCGCTCATCAACGACAGCGCTCCGCACGTCAGTCCGTGAAAGGCATGCTCCGCCGACAGGATTCCCGCACGCCGGGTATGCGCCCGCGCAAACTTGATCGCCGCCTCCACTCCTTCGCTTCCCGAAGAACAAAAGAAGGCGCGCTGCAGTCTTCCCCCAGCTCTTTGGCAAAGTTGTTCGGCAAGTTCTCCTGCCAGCTCGGCGACGTGGGTTTGAATCATGGCCGGCCCGCAGCGCCCGAGTTCCTCCTGCAGCGCGGCAACCACGTCAGGATGGTTGTGCCCGATATTGTGAACGCAGTACCCGGAAAGAAAGTCCAGAATCCTCCTGCCGTCCGACGTGAACAGATCCGCTCCTACGCAGCGCTCGTACCGAACGTTCATCTCCAGCAGGCTGAGAAGCCGCACCCAGGCCGGATTTACTCGCTCCGCGTAGCGCTCTGCGCCGTTTGCCTGCTGTTTAATCTGAACCTGAACTGCTGTACTCATTCCTGCTCCAATTTCAACTAAGGTGTGACGACGATCGAAGTAGGCGTGGTCGACACGGAGTATGTGGCAATGGAAGTCAGCGTCCCGCTGCTGCTGTTCAAGCTCAGCGATTGAATGGCCGAGGGTGAACCGACAAATAGATACTTGCCGCTGGGATCGCTGGCAATCGTGTTCGGCTGCGCCGCCGTGCTGAACTGCGAATTGGAGTTCAACGTCAACGATCCATCGCTTCCCACCGAGTACGCTTGCAAATTTTGAGTGTTCCCGACGTACATGTACTTTCCCGAATTGTCGATGAGGAGGGTGGTCGGGCCGGTGCCGGTCTGGCCAATGGGAGAACCGGCCAAAGCTGTCAGGGATCCATCGGAGTTGATCTTGAACTCCGAAATCGAGGCGTCGATCGTATTTGCTGTATACAAGAACTTGCCGCTCGAATCGATCGCGAGTCCGTAAGGGGCGTTGCCGGTCGTGTAAGGCGATCCCGCGATCGGCTGATTGCTGAATACTCCCGCATTGACCGCGAATGCCTGAATCACTCCAGTGGTCGTCTGTCCGGTCACATAAAGAATATTGCCCGAAGGCGCGAGTTGCATCTTGAACGGTGTCATGCCAATGGTAAACGTAAGTTGTTTAGAAATCTGAGGCACCGGCGTCAGTGCTCCGGTGCCCGAATCAATGGAGAACACCGAAATGTCATACGAGCCCGAATTCCCCACGTACAGATATTTCCCCGCCGAGTCGATCACCATCAAGGTCGGCGCCGTTCCCGCGTCGACACGCGGCGTCACCTCGGTGATCGCTCCCGTGCTCGAAATTGTGAACAACGAAATGTTGTCAGCGCCCGAGTTTGCCGCATACAGGAATTTCTTCGAGGGATGAAGCACCAGCGATTCGACTCCCTGCCCGGCTGTTATCGGACTCCCCGCTAGCTGCGTCAATACACCCGCATTCGGATCTTCCCGGAAAATCACAATTTGATTCGCTCCCGGGGTGGCTGCGTACAAGAACCGGTTGCTCGTCTTCCCACATCCCGCCCACATGGCCATGCTTGCGCACATCAGCAACGCGGCCGCTGCTTTCTTTCGCATCCGTAACTCCTCTTGAGATTGGTCGAAACCTACTCGGAACGCTGGTCTGCCCGCTGCATGTTTTCTGAGATCGGCTACTCTCGGGCAGCGTTACACGTGACCTCTATGATACGGGACAAGCGCTCTTTTGCGCAGCTACATGGCTGCTAGCTGCGATGCGAGTCTTGCTTAGTCAGGTTGTACCGGCAGAACCGCGGTCTCGCCTGCATGTTAATGCGCTGGATGCGGTGGCGGAGTTCCTGGCGCGGAAGTTTCCGGCAGCGCTTCATCCGCCCCGCCGCGCAGAAACAATCGCAGCCGGTCCAGATACACATAAACCACCGGAGTCGTAAACAAAGTCAGCATTTGGCTCACGATCAGCCCGCCCACAATGGT
>QHVR01000743.1 GCA_003223595.1 Acidobacteriota bacterium | reverse complement strand
TCGGGATTTGCTGCGGCACACTTCGGGGCTGACCTACAACTGGAACGAAGATCTCGGGCCGATGTACGAGAAGGCGAACGTCGCCAGCGGGCTGCTGCAGTATGACGGAACGATTGGAGACAGCGTGAAGAATCTTGCCGCGCTGCCTCTGCTATTTAATCCTGGCGACCGCTTCGAATATAGCCTTGGCGTCGATGTGTTAGGGCGACTGGTGGAAGTGGTATCGGGAAAACCACTGGATGAATTCTTTCGCACCCGGATTCTCGAGCCGCTGGGGATGAAGGATACGTACTTCTACCCTCCGGAGAGCAAAGTGGGACGCCTCCGGAGAGCAAAGTGGGACGCCTGGCGACTGCATACACCTACTTTCCAGATAAGGGATTGAACCGGTTTCCGGACACTCCCATTCGAGAGGTGTCGTTTGTATATTCGGCGGATTATCCGGTGCGCGGGCCGAAGAAGCTGTTTTCCGGGGGCGCCGGCCTGGTCTCTACCGCGATGGACTATGCCCGCTTCTGCCAGATGATGCTTGATGAGGGCAAGGTGGGGAACACGCGACTGCTGAGCCGCAAGTCTGTGGAACTGATGACGCACGATCAGCTAGGAAAGGTTGGGCCGGATCAGGCTTTTGGACTGGGGTTTGGAATTGACGGGATCAAGACCCCGCTAAGTGAGTTGAGTACGCCTGGCGCATACAGTTGGGGTGGGTTCTTCTACACGGCGTTCTCGATCGATCCGAAGGAACAGATGATTGTCGTGTTCATGGCGCAGTTGCACCCTACGGGTGATTTGACGCTGGATCGCCAGGTGCATGAACTGGCTTACCAGGCGATCAACGACTGAAAGATGCAGCAACAGCAGACCGTCCGCCCTCATGCAACGCGGGTTGCGGGTATATCATTTGTGTAAGGCAAGTCTCAACTGATCCGCAGAGCAGTTCCTCTTCTGGAGTTCGGAATGGCAACGATTCGGCTTGCGATTAATCAGAAATCTTATTCGGTGGACGTCGATCCGCAGACCAGCCTGCTGACGGTGTTGCGCGAGTATCTCGACCTGACGGGAAGCAAGTACGGGTGCGGCGAAGGGCAATGTGGCGCCTGCACGGTGCTGATCGACGGCAAGGCCCAGCGCTCCTGTGTAACGAGGCTTGGCAGCGTCGGACAAAAGCAGATCACGACGATCGAAGGGCTGGCGCACGGCGATCAGCTACATGCTGTGCAACGGGCGTTTCTCGATGTGGGCGCGCTGCAGTGCGGGTATTGCACCTCGGGAATGATCATGTCGGCGGTAGCCTTGCTGAAAAAGAATCCTTCGCCTTCGGAGAGCGAGATCGTCGACTTCATGGATGGGAACATTTGCCGGTGCGGGACGTATCCGCGGATCGTGAGTGCGATCCAGAACGCTGCGACGAGCGGGAGCGCCGGCGAGGCGAAAGGAGCGAGCCGATGAACCCGAAATTAGGCGTGGAAGTTCCGATTGAGCCGGAGCGATACGAACTTCGGGCGGCGGCGCCGTATTGCTTTGACCTGGACCGGCGTGAGTTTTTCAAGTTTCTGGGAGCAGGGCTGGTCGTGGTCTCGGTTTTGAAGACGGCCGCGGTTGCGCAGGAATCGGGCGGCAATCGGCAGCGGCGTGGCGAATCCCTTCCCAACGATATTGACGCGTGGCTTCACATTGGGGACAACGGGAAGGTCACCGTTTACACGGGGAAGGTTGAGGTTGGGCAGAACATTCGGACCTCGCTAAGCCAGGCTGTTTCAGAAGAGTTGCATGTGCCGGTTGAGAGCATCGAGATGGTGATGGGCGACACGCAACTCACGCCGTTTGATATGGGCACGTTCGGCAGCCGCACGACCCCGACCATGAATCTGCAATTGCGCAAGGTGGCTTCGGCTGCCCGGGATGTATTGATCGGATTGGCGGCAAAGCAGTGGAACACAAATCCGCAAGAGTTGATCGCGATCGATGGCAAGGTAAAAGAGCACGCGGGCGAGCGATCCATTGAGTATGCGGCGCTGATCAAAGGGCAGCAACTAACGCAGGCGCTGCCCGCGGAAGATCCGCTGATTCCTGCCTCCGAATGGAAAGTGGCGGGACGTCCGGCGGCGAAGGTGGATGGAATTGATTTCGTCACCGGGCGGCACCTGTATCCCTCCGATCAGAAATTGCCTGGCATGCTGTACGGAAAAGTTGTGCGGCCAAGCGCTTTTGAGGCGACGCTAGTCTCAGTCGATACGCAAAAAGCGGAGCAGATGGGCGTGACGGTTGTGCGTGACGGCAACTTCGTCGGGGTTGCCGCTCTCAACTCGCAGCTTGCTTCGTCCGCGGCGGCAGCCATTCATGCGGAGTGGAAAGCCGAGCCGCAGCCTTCCAATAAGGATCTGTTCGATTATCTCCGCAAGAATGTCATGGAGGGAAAAGACGTCACGGGGGATGGCGACCGGTTTGATACCGGATCGGTGGACGAGGCGATGAAGTCTGCCGATCACCGCTTGCAGCAGACATACACGGTGCAGTACATCGCACACGTTCCGCTGGAGCCGCGAGCGGCCTTGGCGAAATGGGATGGGGATCGGTTAACGGTGTGGACTGGAACGCAGCGGCCGTTTGGGGTGCGAGGTCAGCTGGCCGAAGCGTTTCATATTC
Source organism: Acidobacteriota bacterium (assembly GCA_003223595.1). Classification (GTDB taxonomy): domain Bacteria; phylum Acidobacteriota; class Terriglobia; order Terriglobales; family Acidobacteriaceae; genus Sulfotelmatobacter. The sequence goes on along the minus strand of QHVR01000743.1, from coordinate 1,332 downwards.
CGGAAGAAAACGTCCGCGTGTTGATGCCTGACATGGGATCGGGATATGGCGGGAAGCATACCGGGGAGACCGCGATTGAGGCGGCGCGGCTGGCGCGGGCGGCGAAGCGTCCCGTCAAGGTGGTCTGGACGCGGATGTGAGCAGCGGAGTGCAAAAGGATGGGACGATCACGGCCTGGGAGTTTCACAACTATAACTCCGGGTCGGCGGGGATTCGTCCGTACTATGAAATTGCTAACCAGAGGATCGTGTTTCATGCAGTGAAAACGCCACTGCGGCAGGGATCTTATCGAGCGCTGGCCTCGACTGCCAACCACTTTGCGCGCGAGTCGCATATGGACGAACTGGCGCATGCGGTGAAGATGGATCCGCTGGAGTTCCGGTTGAAGAACTTGAAAAATGAAAGGTTGCGAGCCGTGTTCGAAGCGGCCGCCAAACAGTTCGGCTGGGGCAAGAGCAAGAGCGCCGGGCAGGGATACGGCATGGGCGGGGGATACGAGAAGCTGGGAAACATCGCCACCTTCGCCGAGGTCCATCTGGATGGAAAATCCGGCGAGGTGACGGTGGTGCGGGTGGTATCGGCGTTCGAGTGCGGCGCGATTGTGAATCCCGACGGGCTGCGCAACCAGATTGAAGGATCGAACGTGCAGGGACTCGGTGGAGCGCTGTTCGAAGCGATTGAGTTCTCGAATGGGAAAATTCTGAATGGCCGGCTATCGCAGTATCGCGTGCCGCGGTTCAGCGATCTTCCGGTCATTGAGACTGTGTTGCTCGACCGCAAGGACATTCCGTCGGTGGGGGCTGGCGAGTGCCCCATGATTGGGCTGGCGCCTGCCATTGCGAATGCGATCTTTGATGCCACCGGTACGCGCTTACGGGCGTTACCGCTGGCGCCGAATGGGCTCAAGAGCAGTTGAGGCATTGTTGGATTGCGGATTAACAAACCTCGACAGCCCAAGGGGCTGTCGCTACGTGTTTTATTCTCGACTCGAGTGTATTTTCCATTGGAGAGAACATGACTGATTCGTCTGGGATGAACCGGCGCGATTTTATTGGGAAGTCGGCTGCGGCGTTTGCAGGAACAATGGTTGTGCCCGGCAGCGCCTTGTCTTACTCGAGAATCATTGGAGCGAACGATCGGATTGCGCTGGGACACATTGGGAACGGGAGCCGTGGCCACGACCTGGATCTGATCGCGTCGAAGCTGAAGTCCAACCACAATGTGGAGATGGTTGCGGTGTGCGATTTGTGGACGGTGAACCGTCAAAAAGCCGCCGCCACAAATGCGGGATATTACGGGCGTACTCCGCGGGCGGTGCAGCATCCGCAGGAA
>QHVR01000742.1 GCA_003223595.1 Acidobacteriota bacterium | reverse complement strand
GCACGTGGCATAGGCGGTGAGATTCGCGCCAGCGCCGGCGCTCGCTTGCGCCACGAACGCAAACGCTCCGTTCGGAGCGAATGCGATTGCCTTGCCAGGGCCTGTGAGCGGGAATGGTCCCTTTAAAGCCTGCAGGGGAGAGTAGGCGTAGAGCGAGGAACCAGCGCTTCCTCCCACGATGTAAGCCTTCAGCGAATCGGGGGAAAAGGCGGCCACGGTTGCGTTGCTGATATTCAATGCGGTGTCAGAAACCGAGCCGTTGGCCGAATTGACGACGAAAACCTGGTTCGGCATGTGCAGGGTATCAGAGAACACTGAGATGGTACCTGTGTTTGAGGTGGCCAAGGCCCTGCCTGTAATCGCTCCCAAAGAGATGAAGGCACTGGAGGAGCTCCCAAAATTTCCCGGATTGATGATTTGGGCGCCGAAGTCGCTGCCCATGATGATCTTGTCGCCGGCGAGATCGAACAGCAGGGAGTTGGGGGAAACTGGGGTTGGATTCTCGTTGCCGACCGAAGCTTTGGCTGAGGAGAGATAGTAAGCGGCGGAACTGCAGGAGTTCGGTGCCTCATGAGCACACCCTGTGCTTGCCGCGAAAATGGCCGCAGCCCCTGGCGTTCCACTCACTACGCCGGAAACGGCGCCGGTGGGAAAAAGTTCAAACGGTGTACTGCTAAATAGATTGGACGAATACACGGGAACGGGGATCAGCTCTCGACATCCTCCAAATTGCGGGTACTGCGCCTGGAAGAATGCATTAAATGCGTTACAGCTGTCGACTTGTAGCTGCGTCGACAGCGACTGGGGCACGGTAGGAAAGCCAACGTTGCAAGTAGGCGGAGAGCAGGCAGCGGTGATGCTGGCCGCGCCAGGGGAATTCAAGGTCAGTTGGCAGGACTCGGTGCATCCGCTGGCGACGGAAATCGCGCCCGGCTGAGAGGACAACCAGGTCAAGGGGATCTTGCTCAGCACAATGTTGCCAGTGTTATTCGCCAGAGTTGAATTGCCCATCACGTCGGTGATCGTGGCGAACACGGTCTGAGACGCTACACCGCTACCCTTGGTCACGGAGAAGCTGGTCTGTCTCGATCCGACCGCCCCAACTTCCAAAGCGATATTCGCGATGGGGCAGGTTGAGAAGAAGTCCAGGACCGGGGAGTTTACGGGGCTTCCATTGATCATCTCGCTGTAGGTAGGTTGCTGAAACGAGGTGCTGCTGACTCCGGAGGCCGATGCGTATATCTGAGTGATGCCGGGAACGGCGGCAGTAGCGGTGACCCGATTGGTGGGAAACGTGTAGCTGTTGTTGACGACGGGCGTCAACGTCGCGACTGTGGGATTGCTTTGAGACCAGGTGAAGGGACCGACGGATGCGGTCACATCGATGCCCCGGCTGAAGGCATGCGCCTCCAGGGTCATGGACTGGGATTGGGACAGGCACGGTTCCTGCACCGGAACTCCGTCAAGCAGGACTCCAGTGACGGTGATCGAGTCGACGGGCGGATGGACGAAAACGTATGTAGGAACACTCGCGGATCCCAAAGCAGTGGCGGTGATCTTGACAACGCCGGTTGCGCCGGGGCTGCACGTGCTGAATGTCTGATCCCAACGACCGGCGCAGGCGACGCCGTTGGAGGCAATATTGAGGATCGAAGTATCGCTGGAGGAGTAGGTGACGGGCGTGTTCAGGGTGGTGCCGGAGGCCGTCTGAACGGTGGAAAAGAAGACCAGGGTTCCGCCCAGAACGAGGGACGTGTTGCTGGAGGGGGTGAGGAGAACCTTTCCAGCAAACAGGGGCGGGCCGGCCTTGCCGCCGCCACCGCATGCCGAAAAGCTCCAGAAACAAAGGGTTGCAACAGCCCAGAACAGACCGCCAGAGCGAAACCTACCCATGCACTCCTCGTCGAACCTCGCCATCATCCTGCGTCACGGGAGCAGGACAAAGTGTTCAATGATTTGGAAAACTTGTA
>QHVR01000713.1 GCA_003223595.1 Acidobacteriota bacterium | reverse complement strand
AGCATAACCTCTGGTGGCTGGTTGCGGCTGAGTTTGGCCTGGCTCTGGGTGCTGGGTTGGTGGCCCGCGGAATCGACTACACCGACGCGCTGTTGGCTGGCAAGTACATGAATTACATCAGCGTGCGGGTGATGGAGCACGCCGCCAGCCTGGACCTGATCGCGTATGAAGACCCGGTGTTCTATGACAAGCTGGAACGGGCGCGGGTGCAGGCGACAGACCGGCTCTACATGATTCAGGCGATGGGCCGGTTAATCCAGCAGGTCATCACGACAGTGACCCTGTCA
>QHVR01000712.1 GCA_003223595.1 Acidobacteriota bacterium | reverse complement strand
CGTGTTTAGTCTGGGTACGTTGACGTTCCTGGCGAACGCGATTCGGGACGCCAGTTCGAATCTACAGCAGACGTTCTCGACGCTGTCGACCATTGCGGATCAGGCACTGTTTTTGACGGATCTGATTGCGTTCTTTGACATGAAGCCTACGATCCGCACGAAGCCGAACGCGCTGCCGGCGCCCCGGCCGATCCGAGAAGGGTTCGAGTTTCAGAATGTTTCCTTCCGCTATCCGGGTAGTGAACGGAAAGTCTTGAACGGGTTGAATTTCGTTTTGCGGCCGGGCGAGCGGGTGGCGCTGATCGGAGAGAACGGGGAAGGCAAGACCACCATCGTCAAACTTCTGACTCGGCTGTATGACCCGGTCGAGGGCAGGATTCTGCTGGATGGGATCGATCTGCGGGAGTATGACCTGGACGATCTGTACAAAGAGATTGGAGTCATTTTTCAGGATTACATGCGCTACGAGATGACGGCGCGGGAGAACATCGCGGTGGGCCGGATCGAGTTCCTGGATAACCTGCAGAAGGTGCAGGAGTCGGCGCGGAAGAGCATGGCCAATGAGGTGGTGGCGAAGTTGGGATCCGCGGGATACGACCAGATGCTGGGGCGGCGCTTTGAAACCGGGGTGGATCTGTCCGGCGGAGAATGGCAGAAGGTCGCTCTGGCGAGGGCGTATCTGCGGGACGCGCAGCTGCTGATATTAGACGAGCCTACCTCGGCGCTGGACGCGCGCAGCGAATACGAAGTGTTTCAGCGATTCGCGGAGTTGACGGCGGGGAAGATGGCGGTGTTCATCTCTCACCGGTTCTCGACTGTGCGCATGGCGGATCGGATAGTGGTGCTGGAGAATGGAAGGATCGCCGAGGAAGGCGATCACGAGTACCTGACTAGCCTTGGAGGAAGGTACGCGGAGATGTTTGAGTTGCAGGCGGCTAGTTATCGGTGAGGCTTATACGTCAAAAGGCCCTCTCTAGTCCCGCCAAAATACGGCGAGACTAGAATTGGGCGACCCTGACGAGCTAGGGATTATGGCTTCGGAGACTCAGATTAAGGGTACCGTGCAGGATAGGAGTGGCGCGTCGCGTCGGGATGAGCGGCGTGTGGCGACTACTGCGGCGCTCACGCCTGAGATGCAGGCGCTGCGGGTGGCTGCGCTCGAACTTGCCGCGAACCTGAGTTGGCTGCCTGACCGTAATGCCGGAGAGATGTTTTCGGAGCGGTGCGAGAGGCTCTCCGAGGCGTTCGACTCGTTGTTCGAAGGTGTGAAAGAGGCATTCGGGAAGGGGAAGCCATCGGAGGACATTCGATGGCTGCGGGACAACGATCAGTTGCTGATGCTGGCAGCGCGCGCGCTGGGGAACGACTTGGGAGCGAAGAGGACGTTGCCGGTGGTGTCGAATAAAGCGGACGTCCTGCCGCGGGTGGTGGCCATCGCCCTGGGATTCCTCAACGTGGTCGACACCTCATTCACGAAAGAGCAGTTCACGGAATTCTGCAAGGCATTTCAGGAGCACACGCCTCTGAAGTTCCACGAGATCGGGGCGCTGGTGCCATCGCTGGAACTTCTGTTGCTGGAGACGATAGCGGCGCACGGCAAGGCGGCCGTGAGCGCCCCGATTTCGGCGGGCTCCAAAGGGCTGCCACCTTATATACGCATCTTCCGGTACGTCACGCAGA
>QHVR01000711.1 GCA_003223595.1 Acidobacteriota bacterium | reverse complement strand
AAGAGATCGCCTGCCGTGCCGCCGTGGGCTCCAGCATTACCTTTCCCCGGCAAACGTATGCGCTGGCCATCGCGCGTCCCTGCTTTGATTCGGACTTCGAGCGGTTCAGTGTTAGAGATCGTGCCTTCGCCGTGGCAGGTGGGACACATTGTGAGATTCTTGCCGGTACCGTGGCAGCGCGGGCATTGCACGTTGAACTTCATGCGTCCACCCGTTTGGGTAATCTGGCCCGTGCCGTTGCACTGGGGACATTTTCCGGGAGCTTCTAACGCGCCCTGACCATGACAAGTCGCGCACACGTCTTGCCTTGTGATGTTGAGACGCATTACGCCGCCGCGAATGGCCGTCCAGAAAGGCACATTGACCTGATATTCGAGATCGGTACCCGGCTCGGGACCTTCGTCGGCCGCCGTGGCGCCGCGTCCTCCGCCAAACATTGAAGAGAAGATATCGCGGAAGCCCCCGGTAC
>QHVR01000710.1 GCA_003223595.1 Acidobacteriota bacterium | reverse complement strand
CCGCCGAATCCTCCGCCTGGACCGCCGGCCCGCGCATAAGCTTCTGCCGTAGCTGGATCTATATTGTCGGAGTAGAAACCGACCTGATCGTAGATCTTCCGCTTCTTGGGATCGCTGAGCACGTCGTTCGCTTCAGAGATCGCCTTGAACTTCTCCTCCGCAGATTTATCTCCGGGGTTGACGTCAGGGTGATACTTCCGCGCCAGCTTGCGAAAAGCTTTGCGGATGTCCTCGGCGGAGGCGGATTTCTTTACGCCCAGCAGCTCGTAATAATCTTTTTTGGTCGTCGTTGCCATTCGCTGAGTGAACAAGCTTCAGTTCACAATTTTTCGCTTTTCCTTGTCTTCCACTACCACTTTCACGTCCTCGAATTCGGACGCGTCTTCGTAGACCGGAACGGCTCTGGGGCCGCTCGGCGTATCGACGAAGACCAACCACTGCCTCGCATCTTCGGCGAGATCCAAAAAATACGTTTGATCATTCACCTGGAAATTCAATTCAACTCACCCCCAAAAAGGTGCCACGGATTACAGCGAATTTGACAGATTCAATCCGTGCATATCCGCGTTAATCCGTGGCCGTATTCGCGCTTACTTCTTCGGTTCGACGTCGACGTACTCGGCGTCGATCACCCCTTCATCTTTCTTCTGACCTCCGCCATCCGCACCCGGCTGAGGTCCGGCTGACGGGCCTGCGCCCGGTCCAGCCTGGGCTCCGCCCGCGGGTTGAGCCGCTTTGTACATCTGCTCAGCCAGCTTGTGCGAGGCTGCCGTCAGGCTTTCGCGAGCCTTGTCCATCTGTGCCTTGTCGTTCGATTCGAGCGCTTTCTTGGCATCAGCCAGCGCGTTTTCGACATCACCACGCTCCGAGCCGGAGATCTTATCGCCGTGCTCGCGCAGCATCTTCTCGATGTTGTAGACCATCGTG
>QHVR01000709.1 GCA_003223595.1 Acidobacteriota bacterium | reverse complement strand
ATGTCGGCCGCGGTGACTGTAGCCGCTTTTCTCTTGTGTGATTTCGGCGCAGTGCTGGTTTGTGCAACCAGTGCTGTCGCCAGCATTGCAACTGCGCACAACGTCCAGGCAGACTTCATTCTTCTTCTCCTATTTTTCGTTACCGACGGAATGGGACTATTTCGCTGCCTTAATAGCCTACTTCACCTGTTTGATGGTCTCTTTCACCTTGGCCGCTACGTTCTGCGGAAGCGGCGCATAGGACAGCGAGGCCGTCATCGTCTGCCCATCCGTGACCATCCAATTCAGGAAATCAGCTAAGATCTTTCCTCTCGCAGGATCCTTGGCCTGCATCGGGACTAGAAGCCACGTGAAACTGGAAATCGGATACGCATCCTTCCCCGGAGCATTGGTGATGGAGACGCGGAAATCGGCGGGCATCTTTGCAACCGAACCTGCTGCTGCAGTAACACTGTCCAGCGTTGCCTTCACGAATTCGCCAGCAGAATTCCTGACGCTTCCATAGGCAATCTTGTTTTGGACGGCGTAAATCAACTCGACGTAGCCAAGAGTACCCGGAAGTTGGCGAATCGAACCGGCGACACCTTCATTCCCTTTTCCTCCCAGCCCCTTGGGCCAATTGACGGATGTACCGGCGCCAACCTGGGCTTTCCATTCGGGACTGACTTTGGAAAGGTAATCCGTCCAGATAAAGGTGGTGCCACTACCGTCGGAGCGGTGCACCACGATAATTTCCTGGTTGGGCAACTTCACATCAGGATTGACCTTGGCAATCGCTGCATCACTCCAATTGGTAATGTGGCCCAGGAAAATACCGGCGAGGATTTCAGGTGTGAACTTCAATTCCGTGTTCACGCCCGGAATGTTGTATGCCGGCACGTCTGCTCCGAGCACGGTGGGAATGTTCAGCACCTTTGTGCCCAACTTCGCCTGAGCGACCTTGAGCTGCTCGTCGGTCATCGGCATATCGCTGGCACCGAAGTCCACCGTAGCTTCGGTCACTTGGCGGATTCCACCGCCGCTGCCGATAGATTGATAGTTGACCTGTACGTCAGAATGAACCTTGTGATATTCGCTGAACCACTTCGAATACATGGGATAGGGAAATGTGGCGCCTGCTCCGTTCAGCGTGGTCTGCCCTACTGCTGGCAGGGCGAGAAATGCACACACTAACAGCAGCACGAGTTTGCGCATTACCAGAAATGCCTCCTTGAATTGATGTTCAACTTCTATCGGCCTCGTGTTACAGGACTGTTACAGAGGAGTGAATTTCTGATGAATGGGTGCTGCCAGGCTTTGGAAAACGCGGACTTTAATGGGCAGACTGCAGACGGGCAATTTCGCGCGGGAACAGAGTGTTGGACGGAAACTCGCGCTCTAACCCAGCAAGCATTTCAAGCGCACGCGGCTTGTATTTCTCGCGCACGTAAGCAATGGCCAGCAGGATGCGCGCAAAAGGTGCGAGATAGTGCCCGTGCTCAGCCGTGGTTTGGAGATCGTTGATGCCGCCCTGTTTGTCTGCTGGCAAGCCCCCCATGCGCAATATCCAGCGCACCGGCGCGGCCATGCTCCCGATTACGTACTTGCTGAATCCGGTCGCGAGCAGCGCATCGTAGCAATTGGGACAGACCGCCAGTAACTGCTGAGCCGATGCGGACGCCTCTTTGGTGTAGTGCAGAGACGCCAAGTTCCGCTTCTCGATCAATGCAAAATAATCTGCCTGCAAGCCGGAGCACAAAGTAAGTGCGAACAATGCATCACGATTCGTCGAGTCTGTCGCCAGCCTGGCGCGGGCTAGAGTTTGAGCGCGTGCGATGGCTGCGTCAAAATGCGCGCGCAGCGCCGGATCGGGCTTCAACTTCGCCCGGTTCTCGAATGCCGAGTCGTTCTCATAGAACT
>QHVR01000708.1 GCA_003223595.1 Acidobacteriota bacterium | reverse complement strand
ACCGATTGCCACAGCCTTCATCGATTGCATGACTCTCCTTTGATCGGGACGGCCGGTCCGGCCTATGGTCCCGACGCATTGGCGATTGCCATTGAACAGCATGGGCTGTAGAGGTCACCGGGAAAATCAACTGGAAGCCGTAAGAACCTCAGGAAGGAGAAGTAATTCGGGACGGTGAAGTGCGGACGCAGGGCGAGCGAGAATG
>QHVR01000707.1 GCA_003223595.1 Acidobacteriota bacterium | reverse complement strand
CCTTGCGAGAGTACCTACTGCTACCGGCCCTCAGAATCGGCAGAAGTCTGTACGCTCAACCCTCGCCGCGTTCGCATCTATTCTTGCTTGCGTCGCCAGTGCGTTTGGCAACAAAGGTTCGGCTCCGCAAGTTTTCGAACAGGTGACACTGAATGGCAACTCATAGCGAAGCGCCGGCTCTAGAAACCCGCCGTTTCACTGCGGATGAGATTCTCCAGGGCACGCTGGAAAATGCACGCAACGAACTTCGTCGATCGCTAGTGAAGCTGGGATTTTCCGGCATTGCGGGCGGCATCACCATGGGACTTACCGCGCTGGGAGTGTCCTCCATACGTGCCTTCGTCGGCGACGGAGGATGGCGCGATCTGGTTGGCTATCTGGCCTATCCATTGGGCTTCATTGCAGTCATTATCGGACGCGCTCAACTGTTCACCGAGAACACGCTTTATCCCGTGGTGCTCGTGCTGGACGAGCGAAAACATCTCGTGCGCATGTTGCGTCTTTGGGGTACGGTCTTCGTCGCGAATGTCATTGGAGCCTCAATCTTCGCGGTTCTGGTGGCAAAGTCGAGCGCCTTGCATCCCGACATACTGTCGGCGATGGTGACGATGGGATCGCATGCGGCTTCCGGAGATGCCGCGCATTTCTTCTGGAGCGGAGTCATCGGCGGGTGGCTTATCGCGCTCGTCGCATGGATTGTCACTGCCAGTCACTGGACCATCGGCCAACTCACGGTCATCTACCTGCTGACCTTCGTGGTCGGCGTGGGACGGTTCGCGCACTGCATCGCGGGCAGCTGTGAAATTCTTGCTGCGGTTATGCACGGAGCAATTTCCACCTACACGTACTTCCATTGGCTGCTGCCCGCCACCGCGGGAAATATCTGCGGCGGAACCGTCATTGTGAGTCTCCTGAATTACGGGCAGGTGCGTGCAAGCTAGGGTCATGAGCTTAGGAACCCAGATTGTCTGGCTACTCGTGCTTGCCGTACCCGTGGCATGCATTGCGTGGACGGTCACGCATGAGGAGGTCTTTCGGGAGCCACGGGAATACTGCCTTCGGGAACGAAGCAGCGCTCGCTCGCTATTGCTCCGGAAATTTTTCTATCTCTTCACATGCGAGTACTGCTTCAGTCACTACATTGCCGCGGGCATGGTGGCAATCACTCACTATCGTCTGCTGTTTCCGGATTGGCGTGGTTACCTGATTTCCTTCTTTTCGCTGGTCTGGGTCGCCAACCAGTACATGAGCATCTACAACCGCCTTCGTCTGGATATCAAGCACGAAAAAGTGGAGATCCAGGCAGACGAACACAAAATAGCGCGCACCGCCGATCAGCCACACGAGCAGCGAAAAGCAGCATAGGTTGTGGGTTTAGCTGGAGAGGTCTACGCCGAAACGGGAACCGCGCTGGACTCATGCGGCTTCCCAACGGGAATCACAACCTCGACGATCGTGCCGGGATTTGCATTCACCAAGCGCAAAGTACCACCCAATTCGGTGACGCGCTGGCGCATGCCGCCAATGCCCACTCCTACACTCTCGGGGCGAAATTGGACAATGTCCTCGTCGATCCCTTTTCCGTCGTCGCTTACGCTAACCACGATGTTACCGTTATCGGCTGCCACGGAAATGCAACCGTGCCGCGCTCCGGAGTGACGAAACATATTGGTCAGGGCTTCCTGGACAATGCGGAAAATTGCAGTTTCCACCTCGGACTTCAGGCGTCCCAAAGATTTCGGCTGAACCTGCAGCTGAATCTCGATGCCGCTCCGCTGCGAAAGTCCTTCCAGGAACCAGCGCAGGGCGGAAATTAAACCCACTTCGTCCAGCAATGGCGGATGCAGCAAATGCGAGATCGTTCGCACCTGCTGAATCGCACGGTCAACTAGCTGGCTCGCTTCCATCGAGGCCTGCTGCAACGATGGCGCTTTGTCTTTGGCGAGAATGCCATCCAGAATCATCTTGGCGGCCGCAAGTTCCTGGCCCAGGCCATCATGAATCTCGCGCGCAATCCTGCGCCGCTCTTCATCTTGCATCGTCATCAGGCGGCCCGAGAGACGCCGCAGCTCTGCTGTCCGGCTATCCACCAGCCGTTCCAGCTCCATGGCATTGTCCCGGATCGACTGTTCCAGAAGCTTACTGTCGTGGATGTCCGAAC
>QHVR01000706.1 GCA_003223595.1 Acidobacteriota bacterium | reverse complement strand
AAATGCCAAACCCGACGTTGATACGGTCCAGGTAGGCGACGATGTAAAGCAGGAACAGGAACGGCATGAGCCGCCACATCAGCCGCGAGACAACGGCAGCTTCAAGGCGGTCGGGAGCAGATCGCAAAACTCGTTCCATGGATGGGCGGCGCGGAAGTGCGCGGTTGGAGGATTCTACTCCAGCCCGAGTTGCTTCCGAATGGAATTGACTATTTCGGACGGAGTCTGCCTGATATCGGCCACTATCGCCGATTGCGGTTCCTCCAAATCGGCAAGCTGGCTCGCCAGAATGGATTCACCGGCAAAGTGCCCGTGCCGCTGGTGAAGCCGCTCGGCGATCAGCGGGGCGCTTCCCTTGAGGTACACGAAGCGGACCTCAGGACCAATGTTGAGTTCCTCTCGGTAGCTGCTCTTTAGAGCTGAGCAGGCCAGCACAACATTCGCGTTGGCCGCACTCCAGCCCACGATGGCTTTGCGGAGCAGTTCGAGCCAGGGTGCACGATCGGCATCCGTAAGGGCAGTACCGCTCCGAATCTTTTGGACATTCGCAGGTGGATGAAAATCGTCGGCGTCGGCAAATTGCCACCCCAGCTCTGCGGCCAGCATGCTCCCGACAGTTGTTTTCCCCGCCCCGACGACACCCATCACAATCACAATCATGCTGGAATTTACGGTTTTCTGGAGTACTTCTTCTCTGCTCCGGTTCTCCCATTGATCACAGTAAAGCTGCCATCCTTTTCCGCCGTGACCTTCAAGAACTTCCCTTCGCAGTTTTCTTTAACATTCGCGATGCGCTCTGGATCGGTGTTGTGAAGTTTGTCGGATTCCTCAGCGTAATGCAGTTGCCACAGATCCTGCAGCCCGGGAGAGTCGTGAACAACTTGCCAGGCGGCTGGACTGGCGCCTTTTCGCGCGCCATTGTCGATGATGGCAACCTGCGGGTGCAGCGCCCACACGAGAGCCTTGGGGTTTGAAAGATCCGCGCCGTGATGACTTACGAGAAAAAGATCCACCTTCCCCAGGAGATTGTTGGGACACGCGATTTCAAGCTCTTTCTTCTTGGTGAGGTCTCCGAGATCGAGGAACCGGAACTGGCCGTAGGTGATCATTACCCCCACGGAGCGTGCGTTCTCAGTGTCGTCGACAGAGGCGGCCGGTTCAGCGTCACAAAACGAATTTGATCACGCGTACCTGAATGCCTTTGATCGGCAATCCCCATCCCGGTTTCACTAACACGTGGGCGTGGCCCGCGATCGCTTTCTCGTACGCCGCGTAGTCCGCCCGCGCGACCTGCGAATCCTCAAGGTTCGGCCCATGATCCACGAAGGTCCCGACCTTGATCCCATCGACGAGTTGCGGGACTCCGCCCACGTGGTCTCGGTGATAGTGGGTGATCAGAACGTAATCGATCTGCTTGAGTCCGGCCTGATGAGCGGCAGCGAGGATGCGATCGGCGTCACGACCTTCGTAACCGGGCCACCCCGTGTCGATCAGCAGCGACTCTCCGGAGGGGCTTACCACCAGCGTGGCTTGTCCCCCTTCGACATCCACAAAGTAGAACCGCAGAGGCTTACTTGCTTCTACTGCTTGTACCGAAAAACCGGATTGGAGAAGACACAATGACAGAGCTGCCCGTAACAGTGAGCGCATCAGCAATCACCTGGAGGCGAAATGTTGCTGAAGATTATGGCACGCGGAAAAGTCGGCAGGGGTGCCATCCTGGACTCTCCAATGAAGGCTCGGGGCCTACTGCCTGTGATTCAGAGCCAGTGTTGCCTGCTTGAACTTATTGATTAAGCGAAAGAAGCTAAGCTATTGAGCTTGGGCAGCTTGTTTCGTCGACAAATCTGCCGTATTGCCCTGATTTGCGGGCTCACTGGCGGCCTTCGTGGGCTCATAAGCCACGGCAAAAACGAGTAGCAACAGAAGGAATACCGCAAACACCAGCACACGGATTTTCCCGGAACGCATATAAATTCTCACTTCCGGTTTAATGCTATGACGCCTTTTCGCACCCGCCTGTGCTCAAAATCACACTTGCGCGTGACGATTGATCATGTCTACGCGTGCAAGGCAGCCGACATCGTAAAATGCTCCGAGGCCAAAAGTTGAAACTGACCGAAGATCCGCACCGCCGGTTGAATGCTCTAACGAACGAGTGGGTGTTGGTCTCGCCGCATCGCACCAGTCGTCCCTGGCAAGGGGAAGTCGCGAACCTCAATACCACTCCTGAGCCTGCGTACGATCCCAATTGCTATCTTTGTCCCGGAAATGCTCGCGCCGGAGGAGTTCGCAATCCGAAGTATGAAACCACGTTCGTATTCGAAAACGACTTTTCCGCATTAAAGCTTAAGACCGCGCCGGATCGTCTCGACGTCGAGAACAAGGGTTTGCTGGTGGCCGAGACCGAAGCGGGCCTTTGCCGAGTGATTTGCTTTTCCCCGCGCCACGACCTGACGCTCGCAACCATGTCGCCCGAGGCAATCGAGATTGTCGTTCACACCTGGATGGGGCAGTTTCGCGAACTGGGAGGCCTCGACAACATCAGTCACGTGCAGATCTTCGAGAACCGCGGCGCCATGATGGGCGCCAGCAATCCGCATCCGCACTGCCAGGTCTGGGCTACCGCATCGATTCCGCAAGAACCCGCAAAAGAGTTGAGCGCGCAGCGCTCTTACCTGAAATCGCACGGCAGGTGCCTGCTTTGCGATTACGTCGGTCTGGAAGCCCGCCAGCAAGTGCGTATCGTCTTGCAGAACGAAGGCTTCGTTGCCATGGTGCCTTTTTGGGCGGTCTGGCCCTTTGAGCTGCTGGTCTGCAGCCGACGGCACATCGGCAGCATGAACGATTTCACTCCAGAAGACGCGCGCTCCCTGAGCGATATCCTTCATCGTGTGACCTCAACTTACGACAAAGTGTTCGGGGTCCCTTTCCCCTACTCCATGGGATTTCACCAGTCGCCCTGCGATGGAGAACAACATCCGGAATGGCATTTTCATGCCCACTTTTATCCCCCGTTGCTGCGTTCCGCCATCATTCGAAAGTTTATGGTCGGCTTTGAGATGCTGGGAATGCCTCAACGAGACATCACCGCGGAAAGCGCGGCGGAAAGGTTAAGAGAACTCGCCGGAACATAGCAGAAGGCCTTCGCGACAATGCGTCACAATCTCTTAAAGAAAGGCGATTCG
>QHVR01000705.1 GCA_003223595.1 Acidobacteriota bacterium | reverse complement strand
AAGGATGCTTGTCGCACCGTTCCAGGTGACCGGCACGGGCTCGTTGTTCCGGGCGCTCTCAAACGCTGCCGCCCTTAACGGGGAAAAAGATTGGTGCGAGCAGTCCTTGGGCGCACCGGCAATTGCAGCCTGTAACTGGTTGGATGACCGGGCTGCCTGCAGCGCAGTTGCGGGGCCGTGGACGGCCGGATAGGGTCCGGCGGAGGCGGGGAAAAGAAATAGCGACACAACGCACAAGATGACAAGGAAACTCGTCTCGTAGACGATCTGCCTGCTCATAATGGCGTAACGAATATACCTCTCAACGCTGCGCCATTCAATCGGGGTGTCCACGTATTCAGATGGCCTTCTACTTAAAATTCGCAGCGGCCCATTGCTCATATCCCCCCTGGCCAGAAGTTCTGCCCTGACACAGCCCACCTCCGGTTCAGGACACCAACCTCAGTAATCTGTGTTCGTCACTTGCGCTCCCCGACAATCCTTGCGACCACTATTCCGAGCACTCTCGCTGAGGAGCCGCGGAGATGATTAACATGCCTTTGATCGGAGTTGCGACTGCACTGGTCGCGTGCGCCATCGTGGCACGAGTGTTTGCGCATGGCCAGCAAAAGGCAGATAAAGCACAGAAAGGAGAAGTCATCAAACAGCTTTTAGCGCTGTCTGAACGCGAGAGTAGACTCTTAGGAACTCCATCGTCGGGCAGTTCGAGGGCACCACTCTCGAAGCAAGGCACGCTGCCTGGCAACGGCCCTCGAAAGGCAGCCCCGAAAATTGCCCAGCCGCTTCGTCCCAACTCGCCTTCGCCAAAATCGCTGACCCGAACCTAAGCGCCGGCATTCAATCCGGCTTCAGGTTCCTCTTTAGAAAATCGTTTTACTAACTCCCCCTCCCGTATGCAATAATTCCTCCGCATCATCTCTGCTCGGGCGAACTCGCCTCTGTGGAAAATCACTTGCTGCAATTGTGAGGACGGAAACTCATGCCTAAGAATCCCCTATCGCGTCGTCGATTTATTCAGCTCGGTACCGGCGCGGTTGCTGCCACCACCGTCGCCAAAAACGTCCTGCAACCTCATCAGCTCTACGCCGCCCCGCGGCGCGTTGCGCCCAGCGACACCGTCCGCTTTGCCTCTATCGGCACCGGTATTCGCGGATGCGAACACCTCCAGGCTTCTCTCGACGTCCCCGGCATTCAGTGCGTCGGCGTCTGCGATCTTTACGACAGCCGCCACACCGCCGCCCGCGAAGCGGTGAAGAATCCCAACGTCGAAGCCGTACGCGACTACCGCCGCATTCTCGACCGCAAGGACGTTGACTCGGTCCTGATCGCCACCATGGACCACCAGCACCGCCACATCTTCGAAGACGCTGTCGCGGCCGGCAAAGATGTGTATTGCGAGAAGCCGATGTCGCACACCGTCGA
>QHVR01000600.1 GCA_003223595.1 Acidobacteriota bacterium | reverse complement strand
ATCCTGGCAGCCAAAGCCCAGATGAGTGGCGAACTCGTGGGCGAGACTCTGGTGCGGGTCCCCTCGGGGCCAGGCAAACCGAAGGCGCTGCGCGAAGTGGTGAACAAGGATATTGATGCGGCGTTCGGCAATTCGCGGTGGGATACCGAGATGCTGATGATGGCGAGACATGCCTTCGCGGTGAATCCAAATCCGGATCTGGAAGTGATCGCTCGTGAACAGGGATGGACGATTTATTTCCCGGATGGAACCGGCGGTAAGTTCGCCCCCAGGGCCTCACCGAAGTTGCGACACCTGTGAAGCAACTCCGGCTCACTGCCCTTAAAATTGATCCAATGTACTCCGCCCAGTTACTCGATCACTTTCAGAACCCGCGTAACGCGGGCGAACTGTCGGATGCGGATGCGGTGGCAGAAATTCAGAATCCAGTGTGCGGAGACGTAATTCGCCTGAGCCTAAAAATGCATGCCGACGGAATCGAGGAAATCCGGTTCAAGGCCAAAGGATGCGTTCCGGCCATCGCCTGCGCATCAGCTTTGACGGAATTGGCCCGCGGCAAGCCTGCCCCGGAAGCGCGGCGGCTGAAACGCGACGACCTCATTGCCGCCGTAGGTGGCCTGCCACCGGCATCGACGCATGCTGCGCAGTTGGCACTGGACGCCTTATCTACCGCCTTGTCGCAGATCAATCCCTGTAAGACTCCTCAGGGCAACTGATTCAGATAGCAAGACCCACCGGTGTACTGCGCGGGCGGTGTCGGTGGCGTTGTCCAGGGGGGGAAGTTGAAGTTAAAGAATGCCGTCATATTCTGCTGAGCCGCATCCCGTTTTGTAAGGGACGCCAGTCCAAAGCGGGTTTCGATCAACTTCAGGATGGCCGTGTAATCGGCTGCGGTGTGGTTGACGTAGTGCTTCTTAGCATACTGTGACACTACCAGCAGCGGCACACGATATCCGGTGTAGGTGAAATCGCAATTGGGGCCGGTCGTAGTCGTGCATATATCGCCGGGCTGCAGATCCACGGGCTTGACGGTATCCGGACTGACTGCCGTGTGCGCCGGGACGTGGTCGTAGAGTCCGCCGGCCTCGTCGTAGGTGAGAATGAATGCAGAATCCTTCCACGATTTACTCTTCATGAGCGCGTTGATCAGCGAGGCTGTGTACTGGGCCCCCAGCTGAATGTCGATGGGATACTGATCGGAATCCGATCCGTGTTCGTCGAGCCCGGCTGGCGACGCCGGTTCAATCATTGCGACCTGCGGCAAGGTCCCGTTCTGCACGTCGGTGAAGTACTGTGACATCGGAACCAGGTGGCTGGGATAGTTGGTTGGAATGGTATGGCCCCATTGAAAATCCTGAATGTAGCTATGGCCAAGCAGGCACTGCGCCGTGGGATTCGAAGCGCAGGAAGTATTCTTCGGATTCACGTAAATCTTCCAACTGATGCCTGCGGCCTGCAATTCCTGGAAAATTGTCTTCGCCGTCAGTAGCGACTGATCCCTGCTGTTCGTGCCGATTGGATACGCATACCCCTGAGACGTCGCGGCCATCATGTAGTGACGATTGGGCTGCGTTCGGGACATGACTGGCGCAAACCAGCGATCCGAGGTCGAGAACTGCGACGCCATGTAGTAGTAGTAGTTCAATGCGCTACCGTCGTAATAACCCATGCTGCGAAGGCCATTCGTGTCGTGGTAGGCCGGAACAATATTTCGCCCATCGTGAGCGGACGTATACACGTATCCGTCCAACGTAGGCGTGGTGGAGATCGGATTCGCGTAGTTCCACTGTACGTGGCTTTCGTTCCACGACGGGCTGGGGTTCTCAATGCACTGCGTGACCAGATTGTAGGAGGCTATTTTCGGACTGTTGCTATCCAGCTTGCAATCGCTGGGTGGGGGATAGTTCGGATCGCACCCTGGATTAGTCGGAGGCGGCCCGTACAGCGGTGCAGCGCCTGAAGTGGGATTGAACTGCGGCAATCCATCGTAAGAAATATCGGCGAATTTATTTTGCCGCCAATATTCCCGTAATGCGCCCCAGTAATGATCCAGCCCGCGATTCTCCTGCGCCATGAAGATGATGTGATTCAGAACTTTTACCGTCTGGTTCACGTTGAACGTGGCGGTCACCGACGCGTTCGCGTTCAAGGTAACCGTGCAAGTGAGACTCGTTCCCTTGCAGACTCCGCTCCATCCAACCAGGTAGGATCCAGTCGCGGGCTTCGCCGTGAGCTTCACTTGAGTCCCGGAGGTGAAAGCTGCCGAGCAGGTGGGCTTGCAAGTGATCGCGGCAGGGGTGCTCGTGACCGTCCCCGACCCGGTGCCGTTCACAGTCACTGTCAGCGTGTAACTGGTCGCGCTCGCCGCCGCGGCACTGAACACCAGCATGATGAAAAGTCCGAGCAGCGCCCGACTCCAGACCGATTTTCGCCAGTACAAGCAGCCTCCTAAAGTGTTGCTTTGAGGAATAGGAGTTAGATGAAAGGAGCAGAACTGCTGTTGTCGCTCAAAAGGCGCCGGCATTCAGCTCCAAGCGGCACCCGTAAGTACAAGACGTGGAATAAGATTCCGATATGGCCCTGGCACAATACCCGAAGCGAATCGCTTGTCTACAGCCGAGCGCGACGGTCACGCTGCAGACGCTTGGTGAACTGGATCGGGTGGTCGCGTGTACGCGGTATTGTCTGGACGTGGTGCCAGAAATAGCAGCGCGGGAACCGTTGATTCTCGCTGACTCATGGACCGCGAATGCGGCGGAGATCCTGCTGTCCAAACCCGACCTCGTCATTGCTTCCGTTCCCTATCAGGAAAAGGCCGTGGGCGAAATTCTGAAGGCCGGAATCCGCTTTCTCGGGCTTGCCCCCAGAACACTGGCCGATATCTATACCGACATCGCCACCATCGCCGGAGCAATCGGTGCCGCTGAGCGCGGAGAGCATGTGATCAGTGCCATGCAGGAGCGAATCGAAGGCCTTCGGCAAACTGTGAGCGGCAAGTCGAGGCCGAAGGTTTTCTGTGAAGAATGGGGCAAACCCATCATCGCCTCGCAAGCGTGGGTGGCAGAATTGGTGGAGGCTGCTGGTGGTTCATTTGTCGGCGAATGCGGCCGCTCCATTTCACCCGTCGAAGTTCTGGCTCTAAATCCCGACATCATCGTGGCCGCATGGTGCGGAGCCGGAGATCGCGTTCCGCTGGAAAAGATAATCGCAGTTCGTGGTTGGCAAAACACTTCCGCTGCGGCAAGCGGGCGGGTGTACTGCATTCGCGATGAGTTTCTGAATACTCCGGCACCGACCCTGCTCGACGGGCTTGATGCTCTGGCGTGGGCCACTCATCCCGAAGTGTTTCCGCGCACCAAAGGAATCCGGCGTATCACCGCGGTCCCAGGTAGAAACGTTGCAAGCAAGGTCTCTACGCGCAAGGATTGATCCTTTCGCAGAGAATTTTGTTTTCTGAGGTAATATCTCCGTCATGGCGGTTGCCGCTCGAATCGAAGAAGTCCGAAACGAAGTTACCGAATTCGCGGAACGTAGCCGAAGCGCTGCGGAGCTAATGCAGTCCGTCGTAAAACTCCTTCACGATCGCATGCTGAAGTACAACTGGGTGGGCTTCTACCTGCTTGAACCCGGTGCGGACCCCCCGGTGCTTGTGCTGGGCGCATTTGAGGGAGCCATGACGCCGCACACGCGCATCCCCTTGAACCAGGGAATCTGCGGTGCCGCGGCTTCCGCGGCTTCCAGCGGGCAGACGGTCGTCGTCGACGACGTCAATAAAGATCCTCGATACCTCGCCTGTTCTCTGGAAACAAAATCTGAAATCGTGGTTCCGGTTTTTGTACAGGGCGAAATCGTCGGAGAACTCGATATTGACAGCCACTTCCCGGCCGCGTTCACTCCTGAGCATCAGGCTCTCGTGCAATATTGCGCTCAATTAGTGGGGCAAAAGATGGAAGCGTCTCCAATATGAAGCGCGTGGTGGCAGGCCTCATCCTGCAACAAGGCAAGCTGCTGGTGTGCCAGCGTACACGCCATCAGACGATGCCGCTCAAGTGGGAATTCCCCGGGGGGAAGATCGAGGAAGGCGAGCAACCGCGCGATGCCTTGCGCCGAGAACTGGAAGAGGAGCTCGGGATTCTGGCGACCATCGGCGACGAAGTTGCGCGCATTCAGCACGAGTATCCCAACGGCGGGATGGTGGAACTGCGCTTCTACATCGTTCGGGAATACAAAGGAGAGCTGGAAAACCGTATCTTCCGCGATATGCAGTGGGCCGACCCGCCCGAACTTCCCAAGTTCGACTTTCTCGAAGCCGACCTGACCCTGGTGAATGATCTCGCACGCGGAAAGCTTCTCTGACTCCGACTAGCCGCCCTTGCCGGTCACGGACGCATACATCCAAGCCAGCGATAAGGCAACCACGATTACAGTGGTCGACCACGCGATGACATTAAACAAACGCGTGTTCGTGTATTCGCCCATGAGTTCCTTCTTGTTGATCAGCACGAGCATGAACACAAGCACAAACGGGAGCACAACTCCATTCAGCACCTGCGACCACAGGACGATGTTCACCAGGCGGTCCGACGGGATCAGCAGAACTAAAATTCCTCCCGCCGCAATCAGGAAGGTGTAGAGCCAGTAAAAGAATGGCGCCTCTCCAAACCTGCGGCCGACTCCAGACTCGAAACCCAGCCCCTCGCAAACCGTGTAAGCCGTGGAGAGCGGCAAAATCGAAGCCGCGAACAGCGAGGCGTTGAACAAGCCCACGGCAAACAGGATGTAGGCGTAATCTCCGGCCAAGGGTTTCAACGCCTGCGCAGCATCGGCAGCATACTTGATATCCCGAAAGCCGTGCAGGTAGAGAGTTGCGGCACAAGAAACGATAATGAACCAGGCCACAACGTCGGTGAAGACGCAACCGGTTACAACATCCAGCATGGAAGCGCGGTACTGCCGCCGGGTGACTCCCTTCTCCACGATGGAAGATTGCAGGTAAAACTGCATCCAGGGAGCGATGGTGGTGCCCACGACGCCGATGACCATGAAAAGATAGGCCTGATCGCGAAAAGCATGCGGATCGGGGGGTTTGAAGGTCGCAATCGTGGCATCTTTCCAGAAAGGATGCGCCAGGATGCCTGCCAGAATGTAAGTTACGTAAAAGAAAGAAGCCGCCAGAAAAACTTTTTCCACTGTCTTGTACTGCCCCTTTACGACAATGAACCAGACAATGACGCCGCAGACGGGAACGGTATACATGCGCGGCAGGCCGAAAAGCTCCAGGCTGGTGGCGATCCCGATAAATTCGGTCACAACGTTGCCGAAATTGATCACCAGTATGCCCAGCATCATGAAGAACGTGATGCGCAGCCCGAATTCTTCTCGAATGAGATCGCTCAGCCCTTTGCCGGTCACCGCCCCCATGCGGGCACACATCTCCTGAATCACGATCAGTGCGATCGTGATCGGAATCATTGTCCAGAGAAGAAGGTGTCCGAATTGCGCTCCGGCCTGCGAATAGGTCAGGATGCCGCCGGCATCATTGTCGACGTTGGCAGTGATGAATCCCGGGCCCACGACGGCAAAGAACAGCAGTATCCGGATTTTCCAGCGTCTCAGAAACTTCACCATGGGCACATTTCGCAGACATAGGGATGGAGCGCATTGCAGCTACAACGACGCCACAGAATAAATGCAAGGAGGGAAAATGAACAAATGAAATCTGCCGTGCGCGCTCACGATTACGCACTGCCGCGTCCGGTCAGCAAATTCAGACGGGAATCTGGACAACTTCTTTCAGCGTGCGATGTGCTGAATCCACATGGCGAACGAGTGCCAGGCTGCGGTCTTTCCGATCGGGATCCTGACTTGCTGTACAAAAATCAGAAACGCGCAGCCGCAAGCCGTGGCGCGGTGAACCTTACGAGTGGACCAGAGATCATAAACGAGCAAGAGAAGCAGAAATGCATAGGTGGCGATCGCAGCCCGTGGTGCGTTCCTGTGAATGATGTGCCAGGGCCAGCGCGCAAAGGCTGCGATGAGCAGTGCGGTATTGGCAATATAGATGAGGCGCTTGTGGGCCGCCGAGTCGAACCGCAAACGGAATGCGGATGCGATCAATGTACCGAAGATCAACATATCCGTGAGCGGAATG
The DNA here is from genome assembly GCA_003223595.1 of Acidobacteriota bacterium. GTDB lineage: Bacteria > Acidobacteriota > Terriglobia > Terriglobales > Acidobacteriaceae > Sulfotelmatobacter. The sequence goes on along the minus strand of QHVR01000600.1, from coordinate 8,421 downwards.
ATGTAGAAGAAATACGGATCAAAGTTGCCCGGGGCAGTTCCGCGCGCCAACCTGTCCGTAATGCGGCAATACCAAGCTTCTTATGAATGTTTACTCGATGGGCTGCTACCAGCGAGGTTTGCGTCACCAGCAGCAGTATCCAACTGGAAAAGATGGCACCGTGAATATGGATGATGGTGCTGGGTAGCGGCGCGTTGAAGATACCCGCGAGGTAATAACTGGGGGCGAATCCCACGAAGACCGTGGCCAGCATCAGCAATGCTGTCGAGGAGAAAAAGAAGTGGTCAAAACGGCGTCCCGGAAGGGTGGACACCGGCTTTAAGAATGTACGCGGCGGCGCAACCGCAGTGCTCATGAGACACCCCAATCGGCCAGCCTCTCCGGCCGGCAGCCCCAAAGATGCCCGAGATTGTAGCTCAGGTTCCCTGCAGGCGACGACCAAAATATCGGACGCTGGCGAGGGTCAGTCCTCGGGGAGCCAAGTTATCCCTGCTCTTTGAGTTTGAGCTTGGATTTGTTTTCTTCCAGGAAGTTCTTGATCTCGTCAGCTGCCCCCAGCAGGCGATTCCATTGCTCGTAATAGAGCGTCACGGGGAAGCGGCCGAGCCCGTAGACGCTGACGCCGCCCTTTTCTCCGACTTTAAAAATCAGGTCCCCACTCCGCTTCTTGACTTCAACTTCCTTTTCCAGTTGAGCCAGCTTGGCTTTCAGTTCTTCGTAGCTTGGTTCTGCCATGAGTACCTCGAAATGGGATGATGTGAACACGCTCTCGCGTTACCTTCCTATACTAACTTGCCACAGGCCAACACGCAGTGCAGAAGCGCCGGGACTTCTGTGCATGGTTTCGAAGTGGGAAAAGGTGAGAGCTCGAAACCTCGATGTTTGTAAACCGGCGTAACTAATCATCGAAGCGTGCAAGCTGGGCGAACATTGCTAGAATTGGGGACCAACCGTCACACGGGGCGGATCTAAGTTTTATCTGGGGGAAATGTTTGTCCAAAGTACGTTTAGCCCATTTACTTGCCGGCGTGTTGCTGCCGGCAATGCTGCCATTCAGCGACGCACAGGCTGCGCCGGCGCCACAGCAGTCCTCCATTCAGGAACAGTCGCAGCAGACTCCGGGCAAACCGGAGGAGGCCAATGGTACGGGCAAGCCCGCTCCCAAAGGCACTTCGAACGACAGGCTTTTTTATGCGCTGCCCAACTTCCTCAGCCTGGAGAATACCGGTAAGATTCCCCCTCTCAGCAGCAAAGAGAAATTCAAGGTGGTGACGCGGGGTGCTTTCGATTTCACCGAGTACCCCTGGTACGGACTACTGTCAGCGATCAATCAGGCCAATGATGCCGAACCCGCTTACGGCCAAGGCTGGAAGTCGTACGGAAAACGTTACGTGACCTCGTTTGCCGATGGCACAATCGAGAATTTCATCACCAGCGCGATCCTGCCCTCAATGCTTCACCAGGACCCAAGGTTTTATCACTCGGAGGCGGGAGGCTTCACGCACAAAGCCGGCTATGCGGTAAGCCGCATTTTTCTGACTCGCACCGACTCGGGGAGTACGACGTTCAACTATTCCGAGGTGGTGGGCAGCGCCTTATCGGCTACCATTTCCACCTACAGCTATCATCCCCGCAGCACGGTGCTTCGTTCCCCTAGTGGTCCCCGTTACATTCCGTCAGATAGAACTCTGGCCAACACCGCCAGCGTATGGGGATCGCAGGTAGGCTTCGACACTGTCGTCATCGTGATCAAGGAGTTCTGGCCCGACATTCACCGCAAGCTGTCTCATAAATCCGGAGAGAGCCCGCGTCACTAGGAACGTAGTTTCGAGTTTCGAGTTTCATTTTTCGACAGGGCGGGGCAGCAGATCGGCTCGCAGACACTCGAAACTAGAACCTGAAACTTGAAACTTGAAACTCCCCCTACACTCTGTGGGCTATCTCGGATGGCCGATCCGTCACTAGTTCCGGGTGCAGGCGGCGGAACGTCTCGCTTACGTGGCAATTCCAGCAGACCGGCTGGTGCGTGGCAAAAATCTGCGGCAGCTTTTCCGGCCTTACCTCTTTCCATTCCGTTGTTTTGAAATCCGGACCGAGCAGAGCGGGCGCGTGATCCCATTGCTGCAGGGTGCCGATCGATTTGCGGCAGAATACGCAGCTTTTACCCTCGTACCACTTCGAAACAATATTCCACACCAGGCAATTCTGCGAGTCCGCCTCGATTTGCTGCAAGCAATCCTGCCCGCAGTTTTCACGCTCGGGCCAGCGCGAGCATTGCTTCAGCTGCAGCGTGGGCTCATTGAAAAAAGTGCCTAACGCTGCCTCTCCCGCCGCTACCTGCACAGCCTCTGCCGTGTGGCTTTCCGGGCAGGTGATGAGGCGATCACCGCGAAGACGAAAATACGTACGCAGCCCAGGCACCGCCCGTAATACAAACAGCCCAGACGCCAACACAAAAACGGCAATGATGATACTCAGAACGGTGACTGTCATGGGACCACCTCCGGCGCGCGACGGGCAAAAAGCGCTATACGCGACTTCTAGCCCAAGTCTCGCGACATCAGGCCTGCTGGGCGATAGCCCGCATCACGGCAACGCGTGATTCCGATCACAACCATAAAACACGTTGGGGCGGACCCATTGGTCCGCCCCCGAGGCCAAACTGTGCCCTAAAGTTAGCGAAGTACGTGATTGCGCAGCTGCATCTTCACCGCGACTGAGAGCCGCCGGATGCCCTCGTGAATCTGATCCGGCTGCGAATGGGAGAAGTTCAACCGCATGTGCCGGCCTCCATCGTGCCCATTTCCATTGGCCGGATAGAAGCTGTCTCCCGGAACAAACGCAACGTTTTCAGCGAGCGCGGCGCGCAGGAGCGCCTGCGAGTCCGTCCCCTCGGGCATGGTCACCCACAGGAAAAGACCACCCTTGGGATGAGTCCAGGTGACTTCGGCGGGGAAAAACTCCTGCAAGGCATGCAGCATGGCATCGCGCCGCTCGCGGTAGACCTGGCGAATCAGCTTGACATGCTGGTCGAGGAAGCCATCCCGGGCAACTTCGAAGGCCACATATTGGTTGAAGGTGGAGGTATGCAGGTCAGCCGCCTGCTTGAGTTGAACCAGTTTGCTGATGACATCTTCCGGAGCCACGATCCACGCCAGGCGGATGCCCGGCGCCAGCGTCTTGGAAAACGTGCTCAAGTAGATCACGTTTCCCAGCGTGAACCCGTTATCGCGACGAACGTTCTCGCGATCCAGTACCACCAGGGGCGCGATGTGTTCGCCTTCATAACGCAACTGGCCGTAAGGATCGTCTTCGATGATGGGAATTCCGTACTTGTCGGCTAACAGGATCAGCTGGTGCCTGCGGCCCTCTGATAGCGTTACCCCGGCCGGATTCTGGAAATTGGGTAGCACGTACATGAACTTCGGACCGGCCCGCAGGCTCGAATCCAGCTGCTCGGTGAGAAGTCCATCCTCGTCCACCGGCACGGAAACATACTGGGCTCCATAGACATTAAAAGCCTGCAGGGCACCGAGGTAAGTGGGCGCTTCGACCAGGATGCGGTCTCCGCGGTTAATCAGCAGTTTGCCGATCAGATCCAAGGCCTGCTGCGACCCGGAAGTAATCAGCACGTTATCGGCACTGGCCACGATGCCGTAACGGGCAAGATTGCGTGCGATCATCTCGCGTAACGGCTGGTACCCTTCCGTCGTGCCGTACTGAAGGGCTTGCGGCCCATGTTCCGACAGGACCTTGTGGCAGGCTTCGTCGAAGCGCTGCACCGGAAAGACATCGGGAGCGGGGAGGCCGCCACCAAAAGAAATGATCTCCGGCTTCTGCGTGACTTTGAGAAGCTCACGGATGGCGGAACTCTTGATGCCCAAGGTGCGCTGCGCGTACCGCGACTTCCAAAGCGTAGACATTCGATTCTCCTCGACATCAGGCCAGATCTGAACGTTAGATGCGAGACCATAGCAACGTGCTTCCGAGTTTTCCAGTTTCAAGTTTCAGGTTTCAGGGCACGACCTGCAATGAACATGCCCTGCGGCTACACACTGTGAAAGTCCGCAATGCAGCCGAAACTCGAAACCCGAAACTTGAAACTGCCTTTCAGTCCTCACCCACCAGTTCCGGCTCAAGCGCCACGTGGCCTCGCGGATGCATGTAGGTATCGTTTTCCTGCGCATCTACAACCGCGATAGCGGCCACGTTTACGATCTCTTCCACAGTCGCCGTACGCTGCAAGACGTGGACCGGACGACTCATTCCCATCAGGATCGGGCCGATCAGTTCTCCGCCGCCGATCTTCGCCGCCAGCTTGCAGGCAATGTTCGCCGAAGCTAGATCGGGGAAAATCAGGACATTGGCCCCGCCCTTCAGCGAACTGAAAGGATAGTGCTGCTCGATGACCTCCGGAGAGAGGGCTTCGTCCGCCATGATTTCGCCGTCCACGATCAACGTGGGATCGGCAAATTTGATCAATTCCACCGCTTTGCGCACCTTCGTGCAAATGGGATGATCCACAGCACCGAAGCTGGAGAAGGAGAGCAAAGCCACGCGGGGAACAAGATCGAATCGCCGTGCCATATGTGCCGTACACAGCGCGATTTCAACCAGATCTTCTGCGGTCGGCTCAATGTTCACGCTGGTGTCGGCCAGGAAGAAGACCTCTCCTTTGCGCGTAATGATGGCGTAGCACCCCGAGACGCGATGCAGCCCTTCCCGCATGCGCACAATCTGCAAGGCCGGGCGGATCGTATCCGGAAAGTGCTGCGTGACCCCGGAGACCAGCGCGTCTGCATCCCCCATGTGAACCATCATGGAGCCGAATACGTTGCGATTGTCGATCAGCGTAGTCGCTTCCTGAAGGGTGACGCCGCGGCGCTGCCGCAACCGAAACAATTCGTGGATGTACATCTCGCGGTGCTCAGAGCTGGAGGGATCGACAATTTGCATGCCTTCCAGGCTCGCGCCCATCTCCAGCGCTTTCAACTGGATCTTCTGCACATCCCCGAGCAGGATGGGATTTCCGATCTTTTCTTCCACGAGGGCGTGGCAGGCACGCAATATCTTCTCGTTGTCACCTTCCGGAAAAACAACCTGCTTGGGATTGGCTTGCGCCTTGTGAATCATGGTGCGGGAAACTTCATATGCCTTGCCAAGCCTGCGTTCCAGTTGAGCGCGGTAAATGGAGAGATCGACCGGTTGCTGGGCTACGCCGGAGCGCATCGCGGCCTCCGCGACCGCGGACGCTTCCCACATCAGCACGCGGGGATCGAATGGTTTCGGGATCAGATATTCGCGGCCAAATTGCAGGCGCGGAACCCCATAAGCGCGGCAAACAGAATCCGGCACATCTTCTTTCGCCAGGTCCGCCAGGGCATGGGTTGCGGCTAGCTTCATTTCCTCGTTGATCGCAGTCGCGCGCACGTCGAGCGCGCCTCGAAAGATGAACGGGAACCCGAGCACATTGTTTACCTGATTGGGATAATCGGATCGCCCGGTCGCGATAATCACGTCAGCGCGGCAGGCCTTGGCGTCTTCAAAGGTAATCTCGGGATCTGGATTCGCCATCGCAAAAACGATGGGGTCCTGCGCCATGGAGCAGACCATCTCCGGAGTGATCGCGCCCTTCACCGAGAGGCCGGCAAACACATCGGCCCCAACCATCGCTTCTGCCAAAGTGCGCAGTTGCGTGTCCTGGGCAAAATGCTCTTTGTATTTATTCATCCCTTCTTTGCGGCCCTGGTACACCACTCCCTTCGTGTCGCAGAGGAGGATGTTCTCCCGCTTCACTCCCAGCCGGACGTAGTGCTCGGCGCAGGCAATGCCGGCCGCTCCGGCTCCGTTGAAGACTACCCGGATCTTGCCCATGTCCTTGCCCACAACTTCCACTGCATTCAGCAGGGCTGCCCCCGAGATGATTGCGGTGCCGTGCTGATCATCGTGAAACACGGGAATCTTCATCGTTCGACGAAGTTCTTCCTCGATCCGGAAGCAGTCGGGAGCTTTGATGTCTTCCAGATTGATTCCGCCAAACGTGGGCTCCAGCAGCTGGCACACTTTTATGATCTCTTCCGGATCGTGGCTGTTCACCTCGATGTCAAACACATCCACGTCGGCAAACCGTTTGAATAGAACCGCCTTCCCTTCCATCACGGGCTTGCCGGCCAGCGCTCCGATGTCGCCCAACCCGAGCACGGCTGTGCCGTTGCTGAGAACCGCCACGAGATTGCCTTTTCCTGTGTACTTGAACGCATCCTGCGGATTCTTCTCAATCTCCAGGCAGGGCTCAGCCACTCCCGGGGTGTACGCCAGGCTCAGATCGCGTTGCGTGCGACACGGCTTCGTGGGTGTGACTTCAATTTTTCCGGGGCGAGGCCCATTGTGATAATCGAGGGCCTGCTGTTTGCTAACTGGCATGATGTCCTCCCTGGGACGTATGAATCGGGATCAGAATGTCTTTCGCGGAGAGATGACGTGGAGCGGGCATCGCATGCGCGCCGACAGCGCGGAGTGGTGCCGCTGTTGAGAATCCAGAGGCTCCGGTATCGGCCCCGAGAAATCCGGCGGCAGTGATGGCGATCATCCTCTGGAGCGCGTGCGGAATCGTTGCTCTAGACCTCCACTCCGGCTTTATGCCGAATAAACTTGCTCAGAACTTCGGTCAGCCCGGGATGAGTGACGTCTTCCACTTCATAGGTCACCCGCAGGCTGGGCTTATTCAGCTTCACCAGGTGTCCAAGATCGATCGGCGTTGCCACGAGGACCAGGTCGCACGGCACGCGATTGATCGTCTCTTCCAACTCGTGACGCTGGATAGCGCTGTATCCCATCGCTGGCAACAGGCTGGTCAGATGGGTGTAGTGCTCGTAAGTCGAGCGAATCGAGCCCACGGCATACGGACGCGGATCAACCAGTTCCGCAGCTCCACACTGACGCGCCGCAACGACTCCCGCACCGTAGGGCATTTCGCCGTGGGTGAGCGTGGGCCCATCCTCCACGACCAGCACTCTCCGTCCTTTGACCAGAGCCGGCTCGGAAATTGTCACGCGGCAGGCGGTCTCGACCACGCGAGCTTGAGGATTGCTGGCCCGGATGTTCTTGCGCACGGTTTCCACATTTTCGGGCGATGCGGTGTCGACTTTGTTGATAACCACGACATCGGCGCGGCGCAGGTTCACCTCGCCGGGGTAATACGCCAGCTCGTGTCCCGGCCGGTGCGGATCCGCGACTACGACCTGCAGGTCGGACTCATAAAATGGCGTGTCATTGTTGCCACCGTCCCACAGGACGACGTCTGCTTCCTTCTCCGCCTGTCTCAGGATCCGGCCGTAATCGACGCCCGCGTAGACGATCGTGCCTTCACGCAAATGCGGCTCGTATTCTTCGCGCTCTTCAATGGTGCATTGATGTCTGTCCAGGTCCTCCATCACGGCAAAACGCTGGACCGCCTGGGCGGCAAGATCGCCGTAGGGCATGGGATGGCGCACCACTACTACCCGTTGTCCCTCGCGACGCAGCTCAGAGGCTACCAGGCGTCCCACCGGACTCTTTCCGCAACCTGTGCGCACCGCGCAGATCGAGATCACCGGGACCGACGATTTCAGCTGCGTCCGGCTGGAACTCAGCAGCCAAAAGTCGGCACCGCTCGCCACCACTCGCGACGCCAGATGCATCAGGTTCGGGTAGGAAATATCACTGTAGGAGAAGACCGCGGCATCAATCTCGTGTTCTTTCAGCAGGCGTTCGAGATCTTTTTCTTCGAAAATCGGGATTCCCGCGGGATAAAGCGGGCCGGCCAGTTCAGTGGGATACCGCCGGTTAGCGATGCCGGGAATCTGGTTGGCGGTGAAGGCTACGACGTTGTACTCCGGGTCGCCGCGAAACACTACGTTGAAATTGTGGAAGTCTCTTCCAGCCGCGCCGAGAATCAGAATCTTTTTCGTCTTCATTCTTACTCCTTTGGACTGCGCCTCCACATGGGGACGCTAGGATTCCAGCCATGCACGTCTTTTTGAAAGTCACGGGCCGCCGGGGTAGCAGCCACCGAACTCAGATCCTCCACCGGGGACTTCAGGAGATCCGCAATGTAGTTCTCGATCTGTTCGCGCAGAGCTGGAGTGTGCAGCGCCTTCAGCAAGGCAGGGTTTTCAATATGCGTAAATCCGCCGCACAAGGGGCATTTCACAACGTCGTCATTGACCATCACCAGCCTCGCTTTTTGGGGGAGTTGTGCGAAAGCGCGTGCCGCTTAGCACCTCTGATCCGCTTCTCCATTAGAGAAGCGCGTGTGATTTCAGACAGTGACAATGATCTCTGGGGGCAGTGATTGGAGTCACAAGCAGGATCCTGCTGATGAGGAGCGGTTTGCGGATTAACCCTCCCCAAAGTGCTCCGGCAACGTTTACGGCGATTCCC
>QHVR01000704.1 GCA_003223595.1 Acidobacteriota bacterium | reverse complement strand
AAGCCTGCCACGGCCAGAACTTCGCCGACGGAAACGGCATGGATCCAGATCAATCGCTCGCCAGAGATCGCAGTCAATGCGTGCGGCACTTTCCCCATACGCTGGGGAAAACTGCGCCAGTACTTTCCGTGGCGCGCGATTTGGAAGAGCCAGAACGGCAGGCTCAGGAGAAGGCCCAGCGCCAGCGCCACGCTGTAAAGAAAGTAGCTCAAGCTGAGCCATTCTAAACCGCGCGCTCCCCGGTCCGCGCCTCTATAATGGGCCAATGCCGAGGATTTCATTGGGTTTGGGCAAGAGCGGGGTCGTGCTCTGGCTGTGTGTTGCCGGACTTGTACCGGCTGCGCTCGCGGCAGGGAAGAACTTCGTCAAGCCCACGGCGAAGAGCGCGATCAACTATCCGGCGCACGACTTCCATCGCGATGAGCAGGTGGCCATCGCGGCAGATCCGTATGACAATCCCGAGAAGGCCAAGATTTTTTCCACCAACTTCGCCGGGTCCGGATTACTGCCGATTTTTTTTGTGGTGACCAACGATGGCGATCAGCCGGTTTCTATCGCCAACATGCGAATCACGCTGCTGACCGCGAACCACTCGAAGCTCACGCCCATCGACATGGATGATCTCTACCGCCGGCTTTCCAATCCGAGGATGAATACGCGTCCCAGCCCTCTTCCTTTGCCGAGCAAGGTGAAGGGTGCGGGAAAGAAAGAGATGGATGAGGTCGCGGCCTCGCAGTTCGCGGCGCGAGCGGTCGAGCCGCACACGACGCAGTCCGGATTCATGTTCTTCGATGTGGGCGGCATCAGTTCGCCACTGCACGGGGCGAATATCGATGTCACTGGGGTGACCGATGCAAAAGGGAATGAGCTAATGTATTTTGAGATCCCAGTGGACAAATATTTGAATGCGCCGGTGAACCCGTAGCATTTTGTAATTTTGTAATCCGGTAATTTTGTAATCTCAAGAGAAGAGCAAGATTACCCGATTACAAAATTACAAAATCTATATTTCCATGGCTACTACGACCCAAACGTCCATCGCTGCGCATCCCCGGTTTGAGCCTGTGATCGGGCTGGAAGTGCACGTACAACTGCTGACGGCGACGAAGATTTTCTGCTCGTGTTCTACGCAGTTTGACGCGCCTCCGAACACGAATGTGTGCCCAGTGTGTCTTGGCATGCCGGGGGCGTTGCCGGTCCTCAACAAAAAGGTGGTGGAGTTCGCGACGTTGGCGGCGATGGCCCTGAATTGCCGGATCAATGAGACTTCGATTTTTGCCCGGAAGAATTATTTTTATCCGGACCTGCCCAAGGGATACCAGATATCGCAATATGACAAGCCCGTGGCAGAGTTCGGGTACATCGAAGTTCCCTCGCAGCGAGGCAAGAAGAAGATTGGGATTACCCGCGTGCATCTTGAGGAAGACGCGGGGAAGAGTCTGCATGAAGGCTTTCCTGATTCCGAGGAGAAGACAGCCATCGATCTGAACCGGACGGGAGTGCCTCTGATTGAAATCGTCAGCGAGCCTGATATCGCGACTCCGGATGAAGCCTATGAGTACCTCACTCGGCTCAAAGAGATCATTCTTTATACGGGTGTGAGCGATTGCAATATGGAAGAGGGATCGCTGCGTTGTGATGCCAATATCAGCGTGCGTCCGCGGGGGCAGACGGAATTTGGCACCAAGACGGAAATCAAGAATGTGAACTCGTTCCGCTTCATTCGCGAGGCGCTGGAGTACGAGATCGGACGCCAGATTGACGTCATTGAATCGGGCGGCAAGATTACGCAGGAGACGCGCCTTTACAACGCCAATGAAGGCAAGACATACGGAATGCGCTCGAAAGAGCAGGCGCACGATTACCGCTACTTCCCCGAGCCGGACCTGCTGCCGCTGGTTGTAGACGAGAAGTGGAAAAGTGAAATTGCCCGTGCCCTGCCTGAGCTGCCTGAGACGCGCCGCGCCCGAATGGTGAAAGACTACGGCATCACCGAATATGACTCGCAGGTGCTCACATTTTCGAAGTCGCTGGCCGACCAATTTGAGCAAGCCGCGAGCGCGGCAAAGAATCCCAAGCGGGTTGCAAACCTGGTGCAGAGCGAGCTGATGGGGCGGTTGAAGGCGAAAGGCATGGAGATCGAAAACTCCCCCATTTCCATGCAAGGAGTGGCGGCTTCCGCCGATCTAGTGGAGGGCGGCGCCATTTCCGGCAAGATGCTTAAAGATCTGTACGATCTCTGCTTCGAACGGGGCAAGGATTTCCCTGCCGTCTACGAGGAAGAAGGGCGACCGCAGCAATCGACGGATACATCGGCGCTGGAGAAGATCATCGACGAGATCGTTGCTTCCAACTCGAAGCAGGTAGAACAGTATCGCGCGGGCAAAAAGA
>QHVR01000703.1 GCA_003223595.1 Acidobacteriota bacterium | reverse complement strand
CGCGATATAGAGCGCCACTGTCGAGCCCGGCATCGTGCTCGCCGGGAACGTGGCGAATCATGGGCACGTTCATTCGCTTGGAGATTTCCTGGAATTGCTTCATGCGCTGTACGTGAATGTTTCGGTCTTCGGTATCGTGCGTGAGGTCGCCGGTGAATAGAACCAGATCTGGGCGTCGTGGGAGCGCGTTCACCATATCCACCGCGCGTTCAAAAGCCTTGGTGCCCAGGGGATCGGGTTGGCCGTTGAAACCGACGTGGGCATCGCTTAGCTGAAGGAAGGAAAACGGCGTGAGCTTTTCCCCGGTGGCTTTGCCGAGTTCGGCGAAGAGATTGCCGGCTTCTCCTGCGCTGGCAGCTGCTGGATAGGCCGAGTACAGCACGCCAATTCCCAGCGAACTGCCGGCGATTTTAAGAAACGATCTGCGATCGGTTGGTTTCATGTTTCCTCCTGTGCCCTGTGCCATCTAGAACTGCCGGTGCGGCGAAATATTCCCGCAACCGCGACGAAACTTTTTTTACAAGTATGGGAATAAAACGAGAGGAAGCGCAGTTTATGCTATGGAGGTGCCAGACCGACGCTTGCCCGACGCGAACTTTGCAGATCTGGCGCTGCCTCTGTTCGATCAGCTCTTCAATTTCGCTAACTGGCTGACGCAAGATCGGCATGAGGCGGAAGATCTGGTGCAGGAGACTTTCGCGAAAGGGTTACGTGGATTTCAGAGCTTTCAGCCCGGAACCAATTTCCGGGCATGGATGTTTCGGATTCTGCGCAACACGTTTCTGACGTCCCGAACAGGATTAAAATCCACGGTTCCCCTGGAAGACGATGCGAGTGAGACGATTCCCTCCAGCGATCTTTCGCCTGAGGATGTGCTGGTGGAACAGGCAAACCGTGATGCGGTGCGGCAGGCGCTGAATGAGTTATCGGTTGCGTTTCGAGAGATCCTGCTGCTGTGCGACGTGGAGGAGATGTCGTATGAAGAGATTGCGCAGGTGTTGACGATTCCGCCGGGCACGGTAATGTCGCGCCTGCATCGCGCGCGCAAGGCGCTACGTACGCGACTGCTGGAAAAGTCCCCGGGAGGTGTGAATGCCGTGCGATGAGTGGCGGGGAAAACTGGACACCTATGCTGACGGCGAGCTCTCTCTGCGGGAGATGAACGCACTGGCCGATCATATGCGCAGCTGCGCGGAGTGCTCGGTGCGGGCGCTGCAGCGGGTGCAGATGAAGCGATCCGTCGCGCTGGCGGGCAGGCGTTATGAGCCAAGTGCAGAATTGCGGGCGAAGATCGCTAGCAGCGTGAACGGGAACCGCGATCGGGGCGCTGGGTGGTTCTGGAAGATTCTTATCGTGCCGGCCCTGCTGACGCTGATCTTCGTTGCGGGCTTGAATTATTATGTGCGCGGCGCAAGGGCAGAGAGGCAGCGGGTGTACAGCGAACTGGCCGATCTGCATGTAGCCACTCTCGCCAGCAGCACTCCGGTCGACGTAGTATCAACCGACCGCCACACTGTGAAGCCGTGGTTTGAAGGCCGAATACCGTTCACTTTCAATTTGCCGGAACTTCAAGGCACGGATTTCTCACTGCTCGGCGGAAGGGTTACTTATCTCTCGCAGGTGCCGGGGGCGCACCTGATCTATCGTCTTCGCAAGCACGAGATCTCCGTTTTCATCTTCCCCGATTCCGGCGCGCCGGCGGCAGCTTTGTCGGGAGCTAATGAAGTCCGATCCTTCACGTTCGAAGACTGGGCACAGAATGGATTGCGCTATTTCGTGGTGGGCGACGTCGGGGGAAATGACATCGAGGCTCTCAGCAAACTGCTGCGCGATGCGCGGTAACGATGAGCCTTACTCAGGTTTCTTGCCGCGGTACAACCCCGCAATTCCGAATGTGTACGGGATCCAGGAGGCTTGGGCGAAACCCGCTGCCTTCATGCGCTCTATCATCTGCGGCGGAGCGGGAAAGCGCTCAACTGACGCGGGGAGATAGGCGTAGGGACCGGAGACGCCGGAAATCATGGTCCCGATGCGCGGTAGGACCTGCTTGAAATAGATTCGGTACAAAGAGCCCAGCAGGCCCTTGGGCTCGCCGAAATCCAGGATGCCGCATTCTCCAC
>QHVR01000676.1 GCA_003223595.1 Acidobacteriota bacterium | reverse complement strand
ATTCATCTCAGCCTGCGTGTACGGGCCGGACGAGTTAACGTGCTGTAGCTGTCGCATGAGAGCATCCAGGGCCGCTGCGCTGCCCCGCGGTGCAGCGTACTGCTCCAACCACTCACGGAAGGCGGCATCCAGAGTTGTGTGCCGCGACTGCGCCACTAAACGCGCCTGTTCAATCACATTCTCGTCGGCGCTGAAGGTAATGTTCTTCATACGATTTAAGTTTGCACGTTTTTCATCTGCTGAACCAGTGTTCCTGCAACGATGACCTATTTCAGATACTCCGAATCCTTCTTCAACTCTTCGGGAATGGGGGGAAAGGGCGGCCATTCCTGGGAGTATCCCTGCAGGAGCGGAGTTGCGGTCTCAGAGCGCAGGGTGCCATCATGCACCGCAAATTTGTGAGGATGCCCGGCGGAATAGCCTTCCCACAAACTGACTGCGGCATAGGCGCCGTCCTTGCGCAGGACATAGTAGGTCATGTCCATGAAGCGAAGCTTGTTCATGTCGCCGTTGTAATTACGTACAATGCGCTTCAACGCGTCCATGCCGGCGGCTTGCGGGGACATGCCGTGGCGCATGTTCTCCACAATCGTATGAGCGCCGGCAACCTTGATGTTCTCTTCCCCGCTGCCGGTCGCGCCTGCGGAGCCCACATCCTGATCGGTGTAGCAGCCTGCGCCAATGATGGGCGAGTCGCCCACACGGCCCGGAAGTTTGAACGCCAATCCGCTGGTCGTAGTGATACCCGATATTTCTCCTTTGTCGTTCAGCGCGGAGCAATGGATAGTTCCGGTGGGCGGAAACAAAATTCGGCGCACCGCAGCAAGTTGATATTCAGGTTCAATCCCGAGACTAGCGGCCTGCTGTTGCAGTTGCTGAATGCGATCGCGCCACAATTCGCCCTGCGGCTTCTTGTCAGGAGCGGGAGGTTCCCAGTGCGGATCGGCGATTCCCGGCCCCCACCAGTCGCGGTCGGAATTGAATTGCTTCCAGAGCATCCAGATCTTTCGTGAGCGGTCGGTCAGCAGATTCTCGCGCGGAAACCCCATATCCACCGCGAAGCGTTCGGCGCCTTCTCCCACGAGCATCACGTGCCCAGTGTGTTGCATGACGGCTTTGGCCACCATTGAAACGTTCTTGATATTGCGCACGCCGCCCACGGCGCCTGCGCGCCGAGTTGGACCATGCATGCAGCAGGAATCGAGTTCCACCACGCCTTCTTCATTGGGCAGCCCCCCCAACCCGACGGAGTCGTCGTTAGGATCGTTCTCCGGCCCTTTGACCACTTGAATGGCGGCGTCGAGGGTATCGGCGCCGCCTTTTAAAGCCGCGTAGGCAGCTTCGACGTAGGCAAGGCCATTGTTCGCGCACAGGATGACAGGGCGCTTGGAAGTCTCTTTCTGCGAGGCATGCCCCTGCTGGCCCGATTCAGCCGAAGCATGGGGAAAAACAGAGGTGGCTCCGATTCCGGCGGCCACGCTTCCTATCACCGACGTCTTCACAAAGTCACGGCGCGAGAAGGTCACAGATCCTCCTGAACGATCAGGGTTGGTTCAACAGAAGTTTGTGTTGCCTCTGTATCTCGCTTACGAAGATCAAAACCATCAACCACAGGGGACACAGAGGAACACAGGAAGGCGGAAGGATATCACGGGTGTCGCGTCGCGTTCAGGTCCGCGAACTTTGGCTTTACATTGGGCTGAAATGGCTGCTCCGCGGGGGAGCAGCCAGTGAGTAGAAGAACGGTATTGTTTTCTACCGGCGCGCATACCGCCGCAGCCGTCCCGGATATTCGGCTCCGGCTTTCTCCAGATCGTCAGCAGCAGACATGCTGATGGGTTGCACTTTCTCGGAGCGGAAGCGCAACAGGGCGGCAATGTTTCCCACCTTGTCGAACTCCGGATCGTCCTTCACGTAGAAGGTTTCAATATCACGGCGCACGACCCACGGCAGGATTGCCTCACCGACATCGACAATCTCCTGCGTTGCGTGGCCGCAGATTGGGCAGAAGCTCACCAGGTGAGCGTCGATGTGACCGCAACGTGTGCATTCGACCGCGTGCCCCTGAAGGTTTTCGCCAACCAGCAAGGTTTGCACTTCTCCCCATTCTAGGGAGCGCAGGACGCGCCGCAGACCGGTGACGCCGCGAGCGTTGCTCCGGGCCTGGCTCAAGGTCTGGCTCATCATGTCTTGCCGGCGCTCATCCTGCCACCGATCGAGAATCTGCTGCGCGTGAGTGCGAATTTCATCGGCGCTGACGTGCCCCACGTCGGCATTGAAATGCCCAATTAATGCCTGGCTAACGTACGGATGCAACTGCGATTCAAACGTTGGCCGGTGAGCATCCTGGCAGGCGAGGATCCATTTTTCGAATAAGCTCTTCTCCTGCAACTCCTGTAACAACCCT
>QHVR01000675.1 GCA_003223595.1 Acidobacteriota bacterium | reverse complement strand
CACAGTCTTGAGGAGGGCAAGTTGGGACGAGCCATGAAGTCAGGATAGATTCCCAGCGAAATCGCAAGGCGCTGCAGAACATTGATCCCTGCCAACAGGCCCACGGCAAAAAGTCCGTAGATGAATTGCACGTGCAGATTGGCCCACAAAAAGAAAACGAGTGGCAGCCAGTACAGCAATTGAACTCGTCCGTAGCGGTTCGCTTCAAGCAACAATGTCAACACCATGCAGAGCAGCAGCATCGAAAAAAACAACGGCCGCGGCATGATATTGAACAGAAATGCCGAACAGACCACGATCGAAAGAATC
>QHVR01000674.1 GCA_003223595.1 Acidobacteriota bacterium | reverse complement strand
GCCAGTGTGCGGGAAGGCATGGTGCTGAACAATCCAATCACCTGCGGAAAGATGCCACCAGATGTCCAGGTCGAGCACAGAAAGTTTGGTGATGAAGCACTCTGTTCCTAGTCCAACAATCAGGATCACGAGGGCTGCCAGGCGCACGGCCCGGAATTGCAGCATTCCGAGTAGCTCACGCCCCAGGCTCGTCGGGTTCGGAGACAATTCAGGCACAAAGAGTTCCCATATCTCCATTGCAAACTCGCTGCCAGATCAAGGGTCCCAGCAGGTTGCGTAAGCCGCAAATTCACTGGACTTAGGCCCCACTGGCTGAGTTTAGGGAGGCTACGCGCCGCTCCGCCACGAAAAATTCCACCGACCCATGCGGGATATGACCCAAGATTCTTCATGGGAAAAGGGGCCATCTTGTACCGTCCGTGCAAGCACTTCCCCCCAAAGCAGTTATTTACCTGTGAAGCTCAGTGCCTTTGGTATCGCGTTTGCCAAGGAATCTGCAGGATGACTGTGTCTTGCGGAGCCAACAATTGAGCCCTGCGGTCGTAGAAAATACGCCTGAGGTTTCGGCGCCTTCGCCTCTCCGGCTTACGCCCGGCAAGCAAGTGCTGGTTCTCTGCGGCCTGGCTCTAGTGCTCGGCGTGCAGTTGGTAGCTGCGGTGCGCCAGTGGTCGATCACTTCCGACGAGATCAATCACCTGCATGCGGGATACCGCTATCTCACCTGCGGAGATTTTGGCTGGAATCCCGAGCACCCGCCCTTGCTGAAACTCGTCGCCGCCCTGCCCCTGCTGGCCATGCAGGTGAACGATCCGGCTCCCGCCGCCTGCGGTATGGCAAACAGTAAAGCGATTGATTTCCACG
Source organism: Acidobacteriota bacterium (assembly GCA_003223595.1). Lineage (GTDB taxonomy): Bacteria > Acidobacteriota > Terriglobia > Terriglobales > Acidobacteriaceae > Sulfotelmatobacter. Next base: position 886 of record QHVR01000674.1, on the reverse strand, counting down.
TTGGCCACGACTTCATCTTCTCCAATCCCGAGCGCATGCTGATGGCGGGCCGGGCTGCCGCGTCGGTATTCGTCTTCGCTTTGCTGGCGCTGGTCTGGTTCGGCGCGCGAAAAATGTTCGGAGTCGAAGCCGCGATCATCGCGTCATCCCTGCTCGTGTTTGAGCCGAACATCCTGGCGCACGGAGCGCTGGTTACCACCGACATGGCTGCGAGTTTCGGATTTCTGGCGGCCGTTTTGGCCCTTTACCTCTATTTCGAGAGTCGGGTCGCCTTTTATCTGATCCTCACCGGCCTGGCGACAGGAATTGCTCTTGCGGTGAAGCATTCAAGTGTCTTGCTGGCGCCGGCATTGCTCGCGCTCGCCGCACTGGATCCTATCTTCGTTTCACGTTCACAAAAAGGTCATGCTCAACGAATATTGAAAAATCTGGCCGCAGTCGCGGTGGTTGGAATAGTCGCCGTTGGCGTGCTTTGGATGACCTACGGCGTTCGCTATGCAGCACGTCCCAATGGCGCTGAGACCTGGGCCAATGAAAGCGTAGCGGATTCAAATTCCACGCTCGCCACCCGCATCATCCCTGGCTTGGAAAAAGCCCACTTGCTTCCAGAGGCCTACCTGAAAGGCTTTCAGGACATCCTGGTTGATCCCGAGGTGATGCCGCGGCCGGCGTTTCTTCTGGGCCGGGTTTATCGCGGAGGCCGCTGGTTCTATTTTCCGATAGCGGCGCTGATCAAGTTTTCGGCCATGACTTTGATCTTCGGCGTCGCGGCTTGCTTCGCATGGCGCTTCTGGGAACAACGCAGGCGTGACCTGCTCTTTCTAATAATTCCTCCCGCCATTTTCCTGGCCGCGAGCTGTGCGTCCGACATCAATATGGGGATTCG
>QHVR01000673.1 GCA_003223595.1 Acidobacteriota bacterium | reverse complement strand
GATCCCTTCTGACTTGAAGCCGATATCAAAAAATACAGACTCGTCGGTTACCGCGATGACGGTGGCTTCGAGCTGTCGTTTGTCCTCAGTTTTATGCGAGTGGCTCTTCTGGAATTGGGACAGAATTTCGCCGAAAGACTCGTTGCCTTCGGCCGCTGGAACTTCAGGAACGCTGGTTTTGGAGGTGACCGGATCAGCCATGAAAGAAGACAGCCCTCTAGGAATGTGGTGGTCTATTCAGGATACCATCGCGAATGCACGCTGCCCCAGCGGCTCTAGTGCGCCTTCCACTGAGGATCTTCTTCCGGCCTTACAATCTGTCCATCTCGCATATGAATGATGCGGTCGCCAAAGGAAGCTGCCTCGGGATTGTGGGTGATCATCAGCACCGTCTGCCCCAGTTCCTGGTTTGACCGGCGCAACATCTGCAGCACGATGTCGGAATTCTTGGAGTCCAGATTGCCCGTGGGTTCATCTGCCAGGACCACCGCTGGTTTGTTGACCAGCGCTCGAGCCAGCGCAACGCGCTGCTGTTCTCCGCCGGATAGTTCCGAGGGACGATGCGCCAGTCGTTTGCTCAGCCCCAGAAGTTCCGTGATGCGATCGAAATAGGCAGCATCGAAGTTCCCGTTGCCTGCGATTTCTCGCGCGATCATTATGTTCGAGCGGGCATCAAGCGTGGGCAGCAGGTTGAACTTCTGAAAAACGAACCCGATCTTGCGCTTGCGCATGCGCGTTCGCTCGGCATCGGAAAGTTTCGCCAGGTCATCCCCGTCCAGCACCACACTTCCGCCATCGGCCCGGGTCAGGCCGCCAAGCAGGTAAAAAAGGGTCGATTTGCCGCTTCCCGAAGGGCCGACGACGCTCACGAACTCGCCCTTTTGCACGCTGAAGGAGATGCCCTGCAACGCTTGCACCTCGATTTTGCCGACGTGGTAGGTCTTACGCACGTCTTTAGCTTCGATGAATGCGGCCATGCCTGAAAGGAATCTTACACGAACCGCACGCGAGGGCGGGTCTGATCCCAGCGTTCAGAATCTTAGACTTCTCAGGCTACGCCGATATGGTGAGGCAGGACAGAAGACCGGTGCTGCAATCGTTTCGGACCGCGCTTGCGCACCAGCAACACGCGAACGCGCTCCAGCAGGTCGGCAGGAGCGTACATGCCCTTGGTGAGGAACACATCCGCTTTGGAATCGTGATCGTAAATGCGGACCTTGCTGGAAATAAGAATGGCGGGAGTTTGGGGCGACAGTTCTTTGATTTTCGCGATGAACTGCGGTCCGTCCAGGCCGGGCATGGTCATGCCGGCAATCACGAGATCAATTCCGCCTTGCGAGAATCGCGTCATGGCGTCTTCTCCCCGGTTGAAATTGGCGACGCGATAGCCGCGCGTCTCCAGCATGATTTTCCGGTGGGAAAGCGATTGCTCGTTGTCATCGACACACAGGATAGTGCGCTTCGGTTTCATCAGCCTTCGTGATCCGTTGGGGGAACTGACGGCACGCGTCCGAATCCAACAGAAGTTTTCTCGATATGAAGAGTGGCAGAGCGAGATGAATGCTAACGAGAAGCGCGCTCGCTGTAAAGTGCCAGCGATGCTAATGAGACTTTCTGGCTATTGCTTTTGTGAGCAGCGATCCGCATGCAGTGTTTTCGGCATCGCGCCTCATGTGCATCACAAAAAAACTTCGCCGCGGATAACCTCCACCGCATTGCCTCCCACGCGAACGTTAACTATCCGGTTATCGCGCTTCGCTGCCCGCACGAAAATTCTGCTGGGCCGCTGCATCTCGATGCCCTGCTCGATCAGCACCCTGCGATCCGGTTCGGCAACTCCGTGCGCTACCATCCAGGCCGCGGTACAGCCCGCCGCCGAGCCCGTGGCGGGATCTTCGCCGTTGTAAAAAATCATCCGTGCGTGCAGCGTAGCGGACGGGTCGACCGTTTCGCGACATACGAAATATAGGAACTTGCCGCCGGTCTTCTGCAGGTACTCGTCCGCCTTGCCCGCGTCCACGCGCAGATTCTGCATGACCGCCAGCGATCTCAGGGGCGCAACCGTGAACGGAACTCCCGTGGACACGGTTTCGATCGGCAATGAAGCATCGAAGTCATCCCTGCTCAGCCCGGTAGCCTTGGCTACGGCCTCGCGATCATGCTGCATGACAAACACAGGATCGATCTGCGTCATCTCTCCGAACGTGGGCTGGCCGGGGTTCTCCTCAAACTTCACGGGAACTTTTCCTACGTTCAGGTCCAGCGTGATCACTTCCGCGCCGCTTTGGCCCCGCAATGCAAAGGCAGTGCCCAACGTCGGATGGCCGGCAAACGGCAACTCCTCCTGCACCGTGAAAATGCGCACGCGCACTCCACGTTCCCGCTCGGTGGCAGAATCGCGCGGAAAAACGAAAGTCGTCTCCGAGAGATTCATCTCCTTCGCCAGCGACTGCATCTCGCTGT
>QHVR01000672.1 GCA_003223595.1 Acidobacteriota bacterium | reverse complement strand
TCTAGCCAGCCCCAGCATCGTCGTATCGATGCCATCAAAGAAATCCTTCTCATGCCCGTCTTTTCCCGGCGATGGGATGGCAGAGTCCTCCAACTTGTAAAACGTGAAGCGGTCGCCAGGTTCCACGGTCCAGTTGGCAGCGCCCTGGGACATCTGATGGCGGAGACCTTGCATGGCGAACTGAATGTAGGACGTGCCGAGGAGAGGATCGTTTTGGCCGGTGTTGAATTTGACGGTCCACTTCTCATCGGCGCAGGTCGTCGATCCCCACGGGCAGACGTTGCCGATATAAAACTTCTTTGCCTGCCAGGGCTGAAGGCCTTGCGCGATCTGTTCCGGGAAACGCTTGGGATCAGCGGCCGCGCGGAATGCTTCCTTCGCGAGAACGCTCGAAGCCTGATGATTGCCGTGGCCGTCCCGTTCCGTACCGGAGAAGCGCGCCACCAGCACGTCGGGGCGGAAGGTGCGAATCACGCGCACGATGTCGGCCAGGGCGGTATCGTGGCCGCCCCACTTCTCAAATGTTTCCGCGGCCGTTTTTGAAAAACCAAAATCGGCAACCCGCGAGAAGCGCTCCTGAACGCCATAGTACTCGTCGGAAGCCAGTAGTTCTTCCGCGCGGAGCACGCCCAGAACGTCAGACAGATTGCTGCCGATTTTGTTCTGCCCGCCCTCGCCGCGATTGAGGGTCATCAGTAATGTGCTTACCCCATGGCCGCGGGCCTGGAGCGTCAGCATGCCGCCATCTTCGTCGTCGGGGTGCGCAACGATCTGCATAAGACGGCCTGTCGTCCCCAGTCGCCGCATTTCCAGGCGCAGGCCCGACGCGCCTTCGTCTTGCGGGATGGGCGCGGGTACGCCTTGATAGAGCAGTCCGGGTGGCTCGGCCGCAACACGGTCGAACGCCACTGCTGCCTGCGAGGAAGCAGCGTGCTGTGGCGCTGGTGAGCCCTCTTGCGACAACGCTGCAACGCCCGAGATGAGACAGAAGATAGCGAACCTGAACACGAAGAGCAGATCAAAAGACGGCGCGGCAAGGCACGCGCGCTGCTTGGGGTGAAGGAGTCCGGAGTGTCGCACGCTACAAGGATGGGGCTTCAGGGCCGTTTGACGCAAATTCTTTCCGTGGCGCGCGCAGATTTAGCTGAAGCAAGCAGCGTTTTTTTCGATTTACACGTCACACAGGTCCACGGCTTTGCGCAGCGAACCGAACGGGTCGCCTGTAGGCACAAATTCGTGCGCCACGTAACCTTTGAAGCCGGTGTCGGCAATCGCCCGCATAACGCCATCCCACTGCACTTCCTGCGTCCCGTCGAGTTCATGACGGCCCGGAACTCCGCCAGTATGGAAATGTCCAAGCCACTGGATGTTCTTGCGGATCGTATCGATCAGATCGCCCTCCATAATCTGCATGTGGTAGATGTCATAGAGCAGCTTCACGTTCGGCGAGTTAATCTCCTGCACCACGCGCACACCCCAGGCTGTGTGATCGCACATGTAATCAGGATGATCGTGCTTACTGTTGAGTAGTTCCAGGCAAATGATTACGCCGTGATCTTCCGCGATCTTCTTTACACGGTTCAGGCCCGCGATCGTATTGCGCGCGCCCTCTTCATCGGACATCCCCGCGCGATTGCCGGAAAATGTGATGACGTTCGGAATCTCAGCCGCTGCCGCCTTCGGGATATTCGTGCGAAACGCCTGCTCGATGGCCGCGTGATTTTCAGTGCGGTTCAGAGCGTTCTTGATCTCACCGCCGCCAGCGTATGCCATCGTGCAAATGAGGCCATAGC
>QHVR01000671.1 GCA_003223595.1 Acidobacteriota bacterium | reverse complement strand
TCGACGCCGTTTCGACTACGGCGCAGGAGGCAAAGAATCCGCAGCGGGATCTACCTATCGGCATGATGGCATCGCTGGCAATCTGCACCGTTTTGTACATCGCCGTGGCTGGCGTGCTGACCGGAATGGTGCACTGGCAGCAGATCAATATCGAAGCCCCGGTTGCGCGGGCCTTTCTGGATCGCGGTTTGATCAACGCCTCACGGATCATCACGCTGGGCGCGCTCGCAGGGTTGACCAGCGTCATGCTGGTTATGCTGCTCGGTCAAACGCGGGTGCTTTATTCGATGGCGAACGACGGCCTGCTACCAAAGAGGTTCTTTGCGGCGATTCATCCGAAATTCCGAACGCCATGGAAGAACACGATTCTTGTCGGATTGGTAGCGGCCATAGTTGGCAGCCTGACTCCCATCGATGACATTGGAAGAATGGTTAATATTGGAACGCTGCTTGCGTTCGTCATCGTCTCTATCGCTGTGCTGGTTCTGCGGCGCACCCATCCGGAGTTGCACCGTCCCTTTCGCACTCCTTGGGTGCCCCTGGTCCCGATCCTCGGCGTGATCTCCAACGGCTACATGATGTACAAGCTGGGGTGGGTCAACTGGGCGCGGCTGATTATTTGGCTGGTGATTGGGCTGGTGGTCTACTTCACCTACGGACAGAAGCATAGCCGCGTACAAGCCATCAACGCGGGAAAGACTCCGGGAGCTTAGCCAGGAATTCTCGTTCGGGCCCTCCGCGGAGCGCGGAGGGCTTTTTTGCTTTATAGTCGGGGGTCAACCAAAGACGGCCCGCTGCAATGAAAGCTTTGCGCAACCTGCGAACCATCGGTTTGCTTCTGCTGATTGTTGTGGGCATCGGCACGGCGGGCTTTCACTACATTGAACATTGGCCATGGTTCGACGGCCTGTACATGGTGGTCACGACACTGACCACGATCGGCTATCAGGAAGTGCATCCGCTGTCGCATACCGGACGCATCTTCAACGTTTTTGTAATTCTGTCGGGTGTTTCGCTGCTCTTGCTGGGAGTCGGGGCCCTCAGCCAGGCTTTGCTAGAATTCGAGCTGCAGAGCTTTTTCGGAAGGCGGCGCATGGAGCGCGAGATCGCACGTCTCACGGACCACTTCATCATCTGCGGCATGGGACGCGTGGGTCGCAGCGTGGCAAGGGAACTGTCGCGCAAGCCGGCCTCCTTCATGATCATCGAAAATTCCGAAAACAAGCGGCAGAAGTTTGCATCGGAAAACTGGCTGGTGCTCGCCGGCGACGCGACTCAGGAAGAAACTCTGCGCGAAGCGCAGATCGAGCGCGCGAGTGGACTGATTGCCGCTACGACCACGGACGCGACCAATCTCTACATCGTGCTTACGGCGCGGGGCCTCAACCCTCGTCTGAAAATCATCGCTCGTGCCAGTGAAGATGCCGCCGAGAAACATCTGCTGACCGCAGGAGCGAACTCCGTGGTTTCTCCGTATTCCTTTGCGGGGCAGAGGATAGCGCAATCGCTATTGCGTCCGCATGTAGTCAGCTTCCTGGACACTGCCACGACGCACCTGGGCATGGATCTGGAAATCGGAGAAGTTCACATCACCTCGGGCTCGATGTTCGCCGGGAAAACGCTGGAGAGTTCGCGCATACGGCAGGAGCGCGGCGACGAATCGGGCCGGACGACTGCCTGATTGCCATGGGCGAGCCCGCCCAATTGCGACAACTTGAGCAGACTGCCTCACCATCATGAAAATTGTAAGTACGGAAGAAATGCGCGCCATCGATCGCGCCACCAGCGAGCGCTTTGGCGTCCCTTCTTTGACGTTGATGGAGAACGCGGGTTCCGCTGTCAAAGACCATGTGTTTTCCCAGTACGCCTCGGCGCAGCGCATTGTTGTCTTCTGTGGAAAAGGAAATAACGGCGGCGATGGATTCGTCGCCGCCCGGAAGTTGCACGACAAGGGCAAGAATCTCCGGCTGATATTGCTCGCCGATCCCAACGACCTGCAGGGTGACGCCGCGGCAATGTACCGGAAGTTGCCACTGGAAGCGGTGGCTGTCCATTCGGGAGAGGAACTCAGTCGCGTCGGTGCATCCCAGGCCGATCTGTATGTTGATGCAATCCTGGGAACCGGGTTCAAGCCGCCCGCCAAAGGCGTCTATGCCGACGCGATTCAACTGTTGAACCGGTGCGATCCTCCCGTCGTTGC
>QHVR01000670.1 GCA_003223595.1 Acidobacteriota bacterium | reverse complement strand
TATGGCGCAAGACGACATGCTGCAACCCCAAACTGAGAAGAACTATCAGCCTCATCCTTATCAGGGCAAGCTTGAGCCGGATGACGGCCAATGGATCCGTCCCGCAAAAGATTACGCAAGCACGCGCTACAGCGGCCTCGATCAGATCACCACGGGCAACGTTAAGAACCTTAAGCTCGCATTCACATTCTCGACCGGAATGACGCGCGGGCATGAGGCCGCGCCCCTGGTTGTAAACAACACGATGTACATCGTGACACCCTTTCCCAACAGCCTTTACGCGCTCGACCTGACCAAGCCCGGGGCACCCATGAAGTGGGTGTACCAGCCCCTGCCTACGCCCGCCTCACAGGGCGTAGCTTGTTGCGACGTGGTGAATCGCGGGGCTTCCTACGATGACGGCAAAATCTTTTACAACACGCTCGACGATCAAACGGTCGCCGTGGACGCCAATACTGGAAAACAAGTCTGGAAGACACAGATTGGCGACATCAACAAGGGCGAGAGCATCACGATGGCTCCGATCATCGCCAAAGGAAAAGTATTGGTTGGCAATAGCGGCGGGGAATTCGGCATTCGCGGCTGGCTCACCGCGCTCGATGAAAAAACCGGCAAGATCGCGTGGCGGGCTTACAGCACCGGGCCCGACAAAGATGTTCTGATCGGACCGAAATTCAAGCCATTCTATCCCCAGGATCGCGGGCAGGATCTCGGCGTGAAGAGTTGGCCCCCGGATGCGTGGAAAATCGGTGGCGCGGGTGTTTGGGGATGGATCTCGTACGATCCACAACTGAACCTGATTTATTACGGGACGGCGAACCCGGGTCCGTGGGATGCGGAAGCTCGGCCCGGCGACAACAAATTCGCGTCCGGGATTTTCGCGCGCGACCCCGACACCGGGGAGGCGGTCTGGTTTTATCAATTAAGCCCCCACGATCTCTACGACTACGATGGGGTCAACGAGAACATCCTGCTCGACCTTCCGATCAAGGGACAGACTCGCAAAGTTCTCATTCATCCAGATCGTAACGGATACGTCTATGTCATGGATCGCGCCACTGGCGAGGTCCTGTCTGCCAATCCATTTGCGCCCATTACAACCAGTCGCGGCGTCGATTTGAAAACAGGATTGCTGCAGTATGTGACCGAGAAGCAGCCCATGACGGGCAAAGTCGTGCGCAATCTGTGTCCTACGGCTCCCGGCGCAAAGGACTGGCAGCCTTCGGCATTCTCCCCGCGGACGGGGTTGCTCTACATTCCGCACAACAATCTATGCATGGATGAAGAAGACGTAACCGCAAACTACATCGCCGGCACACCCTATGTTGGCGCTAACGTCCGGATGTATGACGCTCCGGGTGGATATGGAGGAGCTTTTACGGCGTGGGATCCCATCGAAGGCAAAGTCGTGTGGTCCAATCCGGATCACTTCCCGGTGTGGAGCGGTGCGCTGGCCACTGCCGGCGATGTCGTGTTCTATGGAACCTTGGACGGCTGGTTTAAGGCTGTCGACGCGCATAACGGCTCGCTGTTGTGGCAATTCAAGACGGGGTCAGGAATCATCGGCCAGCCAGTCAGCTATAAAGGTCCGGATGGCAAGCAATACGTCGCGATCTTATCGGGCGTAGGTGGATGGGCTGGAGCCATCGTCTCCGGAGGCTTGGACGCCAGAGATGAATCCGCAGCTCTTGGCTTTGCCGGAGCGATGAAAGATCTGCCGAAATACACCACCAAGGGAGGGATGCTGTATGTTTTCACCCTTCCTTAAACCTGCTGCACTCACGATCTTCT
>QHVR01000669.1:2945-3142 GCA_003223595.1 Acidobacteriota bacterium | reverse complement strand
TCAGGGTGGCGACTCAATAACTCTTTGCGAATAGACGTGAACTGGAAGAAAAGGGATTGCAGAATTGTGACGAGGAATCGAATTATTTTTTATGAGCTTCTCCAGCGCAACACTATCACCGCTCAACAACACCCGTAGAGCAGGTGTTATAGACACATGGCGTTGCGGGCACCACTGACTCGTACTGTTGGCATATA
>QHVR01000669.1:0-2907 GCA_003223595.1 Acidobacteriota bacterium | reverse complement strand
GATCGGCACCGGAACGCGCTTATCCAGCGGCATGAACTCGCGCTCTCCCGGTCCGGTATAGATCTGCCGGGGACGAGCGATTTTCTGCTCCGGATCCTTCATCAACTCCTCCCACTGCGCCAGCCAGCCTGCGGTCCGCGGAATTGCGAACAGCACGGTAAACATCTCCGGCCGGAAGCCCATGGCCTGATACATGATCCCGGAATAAAAATCGACGTTGGGATAGAGTTTGCGCTTCACAAAATACTCGTCTTCGAGAGCGATTCGTTCCAATTCCAGCGCGATGTCAAGCTTCGGATTGCGCCCAGTGACCTCAAACACCTGCTCGGCGCTCCAACGGATGATCTTGGCCCGGGGATCGTAGTTCTTGTAAATCCGGTGGCCAAAGCCCATCAGCTTCAACTTCCCGTCCTTAACGCGCTTGAGGTACGCCGGGACGTTATCTTTGGTGCCGATCTCGTCCAGCATTCGCAATACTTCCTCATTCGCTCCGCCATGCAACGCGCCTGCCAACGCCGAAGCCGCCGAGGCGACAGAGAGGTAGGGATCCGTTTCCGAACTGCCCACCGCGCGCATGGCGCTGGTGCTGCAGTTCTGCTCGTGATCGGCATGCAGAATAAAAAGGATGTCGAGAGCGCGCGCGATCGCCGGGTGCGCGACGTACTTCGGCTCGACCATCTTCCACAACATGTTCATGAAATTCTCGGTGTAGCTCAGGTCGTTGTCGGGATAGACATACGGAAAGCCGACATTGTGCCGATATGACATCGCCGCAATCGATGGCACTTTCCCGATCAGCCGGACGATTTGGTGCATGCGATGCTTGGGATCACGCACGAACTTCGCATCGGGATAAACGCTCGACAACGCGGCAATCGTGCTCACAAACATCGACATGGGATGCGCCGAGTAACGGAATCCCTCCATGAATTTCTTCGTGGTCTCGTGCAGCATCGTATGGTGCGTGATGTCGTGAACCCACTGCTTGAGTTCCTTTTCGGTGGGCAACTCCCCAAACATCAACAGGTATGCCACTTCCAGAAACGTGCACCGCTCGGCCAGGACCTCGATCGGATATCCGCGATAGCGCAGGATTCCCTTCTCGCCATCGATGTAGGTGATGCTGCTCTTGCACGACGCCGTATTCATGTATGCCGGGTCGTACGTCATCAACCCAAAATCCTCAGGTCCGCTCTTGATCTGGCGCAGATCCATCGCCCGGATGGTGCCGTTCTCAACCGGAACGGTGTAGGCTTTGCCGGTCCGGTTATCGGTGATACTCAGTGTATTTTCTGGCATGAACTTTTCCGCCTTTAAGCTCGCGTGCACACAAGCATAGTCGAGCGTAAGTCGTTCCCCAAGTGCAATCTGTGATTGGAATCACAGGCGCTGGTGATGAGATGTAATTCCACGAGAATAGGTGATCTGCGGAACACCGCGCGCAATGGGATTCACGATTAAGCAAAGGTGTTCACCAGTCGTCTCGGGTAAGGCAAAACAAAACCTAATTGGAATCGTCGCGCCGCTTCAAGGTCGGACGATCGTCATCCTTCTTGCTGTCATCCGACTTGTCGCTGGTGTTGGAAGTTCGCCGCAGGCTGGGCTTGTTCGCGTCTTTTTCGTCCAGCAGTTTGTGCTTGTTCTCGATGGCCGCCAGCCGCGATTTCACCTCATCAAATTCGGAAGTGGTCACGACGTATTGCTGTTTCGCGGGCAGTATCTTGCGAATCTCGTCCTGCGACTTTTCGATCCGGTCCGGCGTCTGCGGATGCGTATCAAAGGCTTTCGATAGTGTGCCTGGCTTCTTCTTCTCCATGGCCTGTATCTTTTCGAAGAACGACACGAATGCCGACGGATCATATCCCGACCGGTACATGTACTCGATTCCGAGATAGTCCGCCTCTGCTTCGAACCCGCGAGAGAAGTGCAGGAAGGTCAGTGGAATGCCCAGCCCCATGCCTTCATAAATTCCGTATCCCAGCGCGCCGCCCATAAAGATCGCGGGCAGCGAGGCCAGTTGAAGCAGATTGGCCCGGGTCATTTCCCGGCCATAGTGGCACGCTGCCACGTGAGCAATCTCATGCGCCATGACGCCGGCCATTTCGGCTTCTTCGTCCGCGGCCAGAATCAACCCGGAGTTCACGTAGAAGAATCCGCCGGGCAAGGCCATCGCGTTGACCACGTCGGAATCAATGACCTTGATGGTGAACGGCACCTGCGCGTCCGAGTTGCGAACCAGATTTTGTCCGACGCGGTTCACGTACTCGGTAATGACGGGATCGTTGACCAGCTTGATCTGGGACTCGATCTGCTGGGCATACTGGCGCCCGCGCGCGACCTGTCCCTCAACGGAGTACCAGTTGCCTACGCCGCGTCCGCAACCCACGTTGCGGTTCCCGACCGCATCCACGTCGGTCTTGCCGCCGTTATGCTTGATCTGGCTGTCATCCTGGGTGGGCAGGGCCGCAGGCTTTTGCTTGGGGGCATTCTGCACGTCCCCAGCCTTGGGCTGACCCGCGTCCGGATCGTTTCCCGGCGTCTGGGTCTGCGGTGAATTCTGGCCAGGATTCTGCGTTTGGGCAAACATCCAGGGCTCTACACTGAATGCCGCCAATCCGATCGCGATTGCCAGCCATCTGAACTTCATAGGGTACTCCTTGAGGCCGATTATACGCCCGCAGGGGAAGAGATCACGCCCGTACTTCTGGCCCATTGGTTAGACGCGGCGGGAGCCTCTTCAGGTTATCCGGATCCTTTATTTTGAATGGATTCTCTGCCCTGCCGTGGTATAAAGTTGCCCGACTTCCGGGGGTCACCCTTTGCTCGATCGTCGCCAGTTCCTGTCGTCTACAGCCAGCGGAATCGCGGCCTCGCTCGCCTTTCGGGGCAGCCTTCTGGCCCAACTTC
>QHVR01000668.1 GCA_003223595.1 Acidobacteriota bacterium | reverse complement strand
CAGCCAGAAGATGTCGTCTCTATGGAAACTGCACGCCGACTCCATTGTTGTGCTGCTCGACATGGCAAGCAGTTCGACCGAAGATGCCGGAAGTGTCGCCAGGCAGGCAGAACAAAGCGGCTCCGGCCCAGCGGCGAAAGCCGTCCACGAATCCGTTGCCAAGCTTCGCAGACAGGCGGACGTCGCAGTCAAGACCCTCGCCAACGTTAGCTAGCTAGATCTACGGCGTGCGGACTTTTTCGGCAACGTCCTCGCCCAGCCTAAGAAAATGCGCGATGTTCCAGGTGTAGATAATTTCTGCTTTCATCTTGCGAGCACAGGCTCCGATCAGCGCATCATAAGTCGTTCCGCCCACGATACCTAGTCCCGCGGCCTCCCCAATCGTAGAACGATACTCGGCTACATCCAATGTAACCAGGCTGAACCGATTCTGGATTGCTTCAAGGAACCTCAGGGCATGTTCCGCGCTGGCACGGTGTATGCCAGGAAGGCGAGTGAGGGTGGAATAAACCTCCGCCAGACTGTGGAGTGCGCAACCTGACGACTTGCGATCGGCCGTCGCAAACAATCTGAAGCTTCGCTCGTGATGAGCATGGCCGGGTTGAAATACCGGAATCAGAACCGATGTATCGACGAACCACCTCATGGCCGTTTCTTGGTAGTTTTGGCGCTTGCCTCAGGCCGCGTTATTTCTTCGCGGCCCAGCCAAGACTGCTCCCGCTGGCGGCGGATATTTTGCAGGGTCCGAGTGACTGTCTCCGCGGAGAGCGGTTCATCGACATCGAGAACCCAAATCCCTTGTTTCTTGCGCAGGCGGGATGTGCCGCGCACCGGGCGGAGAACGATTTGATCCTCGGAAGTCTCAACTT
>QHVR01000667.1 GCA_003223595.1 Acidobacteriota bacterium | reverse complement strand
GTCTGCCATTCGTGTAAACTCGACGTGCAATTTGTTTTCCCATTCAATCGATTTAATAGGGGCGATTACGTCATGATTATCGGTTCTGACCCACGAGGGTCGTCTCGCATTTGGCTGTGTGTCGCGGTTGCGGCGCTTGCGCTGATCGCCGTGTCCAGTGACTTTCCTTTGCGTGTTCATGCACAAATCGCTCAACCGCAAACGGCTCACCCACGACATGCTCGGCAGGAACTCCCGGCGGATTCGGTTGCGCCGATCGGCACGCTTGATTCCGTCGCCACGGTCCACGTGGACGTAACGCCGTCGCACGTTCTCAATACGGTCTATCCCGATACGGCTACTGGCGCGTGGATGGATGATTTGAGCAGGGCGCAAATAGACAACTTGAGCAAGCCCGAGGTGATTCAGGGGGTCAAGAACCTGGGTTGGGGTTCCATCACGATGCGCAACAACAGCGAGTTGCGCTTGTCGGCATGGCACTGGAACGAAAACGGCACATGGAGCGATCCGGCGACGAAGAGCGGCTACTACGTCGGCAGCGCTGATTTAGGCGAACCGATTCACTACGGCTATTCGTACTCGCTGCCCCATCTCGATTTTATGACCAGAGGAGATCTACCGTTGGTTGCTGGTTTTCAAAGTTACTGGAAGAGCAATCCTTACCTGACCAGCCACTTCACGGGCGAGAGCGATACGCTGCACCCGCAATGGGTGGTGATCGATATGGGCACGGCGCGCACGGTCAACGCGATCCATATTCAATGGGTCAATCCGTATGCCGTGGTTTATGTGGTGCAGTACTGGGTCGGCGACAACAATGCGATGGACTGGGACATGGGTCCGAACGGCATGTGGAAGGCGTTCACCTCAGGCGCGGTGCTGAATGGCAGCGGCGGGGATGTTCGTCTGAAGCTTTCGGATGAGCCCGTCAGTACGCGCTTCGTCCGCGTGTTGATGTCGAAGTCCTCCGGAACTTGCGACACTCACGGCTCGCAGGATATTCGAAACTGCGTCGGCTACGCCCTGCAGACGCTGTCGGCCGGTACGATCGATGCTGAGGGGAAATACGCGATCGGGTATCCGCCAAACGGCAAAGAGCCCGGACCTGGGCCGCCGCCGGTTCTGCAGGGTGCTGGAGAGCAGGAAGTGATCCCCGGTTCGGAGGCAGACCTGGCTGGATCGTTTTTCGCTTCTTCGGTCGATCCCTGGCACCAGGCCGACAATCTGATCACCGGTGGCCGCGATCAGTACAACGGCATGGACAATTTCTTCACCAGCGGATTGACCATGGGCCACGCGGCGCTGGTTGCATGCGCGGCGATCTATGACACTCCCGAAGATTGCGCGAATGAAGTTTCCTACATTCACAAGCGTGGCTATCCCGTGGTGGGAATTGAAGTCGGGGAAGAGTGCGACGGCAAGCACATGACGCCGGAAGATTATGGCGCCATCTACATTCAAGTGGCGGATGCGGTCCACAAGTTGACGCCCAGCGCCAAGTTGGGCGGCCCGATTTTTGAAGGCGTGGATAAAGACATCACGCTCTGGCCGGACGAGGAGGGCCGCACTTCCTGGATGGAGCGATTCGTCGATTACCTGAAAGCTCACGGTCATCTGAAGGATCTCGCATTCATGTCGTTCGAACACTATCCATTCATGATCAATGGATCCACTCCGCCAAATGACTGGGCATCGCTTTACCTGGAACCCGGAATTATGAAGCATGTGCTGCACATGTGGCGGCAGGATGGCGTTCCCAGCGAGGTGCCGCTGATTATCTCCGAGAGTGGAATCATCGCGGGGCAAAGCGGACCGGGCTACCTGGGCGTGACTGGCCGCTCCATCTGGGAAGTCGATGCGTTTGGCACCTTCTTTGAACAGGGCGGCACAGCGTTCTATCGTCCTGCAATCAATAATGGCGCCGTTGGTCACGGACTCCTCGATCCCGAGGGTGGCGCTGATGGCGGTGGCGCGCACGGCACGCCTGCATATAATCCGTATTCTTCCGCGCACATCATTAATTTTGAATGGTTGCAGCACGAGGCGGGAGCGAACAAGATTTTTCCGGCATCGGCGGACCTGAAGGACGCTGTCGGACGGACGGTGGTTACCTCGTACGTCGTCAAACGTCCCGACGGGAACTGGTCGTTGATGCTGATCAACCATGATTTGAACGCCGCCCATCCAGTGCGTATCATCATCGACGATGCCAAGCACGTCAGCCATCCTTTCATCGGGTCCTTAGCTCTTGTG
>QHVR01000666.1 GCA_003223595.1 Acidobacteriota bacterium | reverse complement strand
ACCTTTCCCGCTTGCGCGCGGACGAATCCCGCCTTCTGCTCAATGACGGAAGCTTCAACTTTTTCTCCAGCCAGAACAAAAGGAAGGAAGGCGGCCTTGCCCCGGCCGCTGTCGTCTGCGGGCAAGTGCGCGAGACCGTCCCCGCCGTAGACGAGTTTTTCGATGGTGAGCAGCAAAATTGATTCTAAGCTATAGAACCTGGCCCTAACGCAATCCTAGCTTCGCTGCAGCACCACAACTTCGTAGGGCTTCAACTCCAGTTCGCGCCCAACACTCTTTTTTGCGAGCACGGAGGTAAAAGTACCGGGGAGCGTAACCTTTTGCGCTTCATTGGAATGATTGAGCACGAACACCCATTCGCTCCCGCCTGCCCGCCGACGAGTGATCTCCACCGCCCCTGCTGTGGTGAACTCAGACTTGCTGCCGGCCATCTCCAACAGGCTGCGAATGACGCGGCTGAGGCTTGTGGCATCCAGATCCGCCCCGATGTAAACGGCCTTGCCCTTACCGAACGTATTCACAGTGATCGCCGCTCCCTCGTACGGCCCGGTATATTTCGCCAAAACCGTTGCCGACTGCGGAACCAGCAAATCCGCCCACAAACCGCATCGTCCTTCCGGCCCGGCGAGTTGCTGCTCGAATGTGACCCCGACCTTTTCCGTATAAATCGGAACGTAATCTTTCAGGGTCACTCCCATAACGTCGCGCAACAAACCCGGCAGCGGCATATTCACAATCTGGCTGCTTTCGTCCTTTGCCCCGAGCCGAAATCCCGCCACAAACATCCCGCCGTTGCGAACGAAGTTTCTGACGTTCTCCGCCTGCCTTGCGCTCACCACGTACTGCACGGGCGCAAACACAGCTTTGTACTTCGCGAGATCCTCATCGAGATGAATCAAATCCGTCCCGGTGTTTGCTCCGGCGACAGCTCCGTACCATTCCACCAACTGATCCCGGTACGTCAATTTCGGATGTCCCGGCTGAATCTGCAGCGCCCAATCGCAATCCTGATCAAAGCTCAATGCTGTTTCCGCCACGTAGCTCGATTCCAGCGCTTCTCGCCCCAGCGCTTTCATCTCGGCTACCGTGCGAATGATCTCATCGAATCCCGGACTCTTTGACCGGTCGTGATTCAGCAGCCCGTGCCAATACTCTTCCGCTCCGAACCGCGCCGTATCCCAGCGGAAATAGTTCACGCCCATCGCGCCGTGAGCGACTGCCTGAAACGCCCACAGCCTCAACTGTCCGGGATGCGGCTGCGGACCAAACGACGGCTGCCCTGCCTTCCCCGACTGCTCTTCCATAATCAAGAACGGCTTGCCGCCTTTAACCGATCGCATCGAGTCGTGACTGATCGCCGACGAACGCCCCACCCTCTCCGGCGTAACCTCGCCTTCCATAAACATGGCGGCAAAGCCGGGATAGTTGTCATTGCTGACGAAATCCAGATCCCGAAAAAGTTCCCGCAAATTGAGCGTGTCGAACGGTGCGCCAACGCTGTTCGTAGTAATGAAATGTTGCGGACACTCCTTGCGCAGCATGACGAGTTGTTCGCCCGCGAACGAAGCATTGGCGTGGGACTGGTACCGGTCGTAATCCAATGTCAGCCCGGGATTCGGCGGTCCATTCGACGGTAGCGGAACGGGGATCTGGCTCCAGTCCGTGTAGATCTGGCTCCAGAATGCGGTGCCCCATTTCTGGTTGAGACTATCAAGCGTTCCGTATTTTTGCTTCGCCCAATCCTGAAAACCCTCGCGGCAATATTTGCAATAACAGCGGCCAAACTGCTGCAGCGTAAATTCATTGTCGATCTGCCAGCCGATGATGCCCGGAGTCTCCGCGAAATTCTTCGCCATCTCTGTGGCAATGGTCAGAGACAATTTTCGATATGTCTTGTTCGTAGGGCACGTGAAACGCCGTCCCCCGGGGTGAACGGTCATTCCCTCGCTGTTCACCATCAGAATCTCAGGATATTTTTCAGTGAGCCAGGGCGGAGGCGCCGCAGACGGCGTACCGAGAATCACCGCGATGTTGTGCTTGTGCAGAATCTCGACCGAGCGCTTCAGCCATGCAAAATCGAACTTGCCTTCGGAGGGCTCCATCAGCGACCAGGCAAACTCCGCGATGCGCACATTGGTCAGCCCCGCTTCAGCAATCAAGCGAGCGTCTTCTTCCCACAAATTCTCAGGAGTCTGGTCAGGATAGTAGTCCACGCCCAGAAGCAGCGGACGCTCCGTCGAGTTTGCCGGCGCAAGAATCGGACGCAGTGCTCGTTCCCACAGTGGAAGTCGTACGCCCGCTGCCGTAAGCAAAGCAGCCCCTCGTTGCCCGAATTCGCGTCTTGTCAGCATCAGCCCTCCGATAAGTGTTTAGCTGTGGACTCGAATGCGAATCATCCGCCCCACGATTTTCTTTGTCAACGCCGCAATCTAAACACCCGAACAGCCGAAGGAGTTGTCCCAAAGTGAAATCGGCACGCTAGGGACAGCCTCTCAGGCTGTCCAAGGTTTTGCATGTGACCTCAGAGCGCCTCTCCCGCCGCCCTCCCCGACGCCCACGCCCACTGAAAGTTGTATCCCCCCAAATGCCCGGTTACATCCACTACTTCCCCGATGAAGAACAGCCCCGGAACCCTTCGAGCCTCCATGGTTTTCGCCGAGAGCTCATCAGTATCGACTCCCCCGACCGTCACCTCAGCCTTGTCGAATCCCTCCGTACCCGCCGGCGCAATCACCCATGCGTGCACCTCTTTCTCCCAGTCTTCGAGAGCGGAATTGGTCCAGCCCGAGGGCGGGTGCAGCTCAATCCATCGATCCGCGACGCGGTTGGGCAATAACTCGCGCACCCGTGAGCGCAAGGACTGCACAGTCCTTGACGTCTTCTGCTGGAGCCATTCCGCGACAATCTCGCGTTCGGGTGCCAGATCGATTTTCACCGGACGCGTTGGATTCCAATACGACGATACCTGCAGAATAGCCGGCCCGCTCAGGCCGCGATGCGTGATCAACATCTTCTCGCGGAACTGCTGCCCGTCGGAGGCAGCAGTAACTTCCATTGACACGCCGGCCAGATCGCAAAGCTTGGAGCGGTCTTTCCCGTTCAATACGAAAGGCACCAGTCCAGGCCGCGGTTCTTGAATTTTTATGCCGAACTGCCTCGCCAGATCGTAGCCGAACGAGGTAGCACCAATTTTCGGGATCGACAGCCCACCGGTAGCCACCACCAGAACGGGAGCTCGGAATTCCGCATCGGCCGCCCGCACCACGAAATCCTGGTTCCGCTTCACCTCGCTGATGCTGGTTCCCAAAAAGATGCTGACGTGAGCCAGCCTGCACTCTTCCAACAGCATGGCCAGAATGTCGTTGGCCGAGCGATCGCAGAAGAGT
>QHVR01000665.1 GCA_003223595.1 Acidobacteriota bacterium | reverse complement strand
TCCAGTGCTGTGGTACTATGCCGCTTGGCGCGTGATGCAGTAAACCTCCCCAACGCATCCCCCTCATTGCCAGCCGAGCGCGTAAAATAAGAACTCTGTGTCAATGAAACGCATCGCCATCCTGGGATCGACCGGCTCGATCGGGCGCAGCACTCTGAGTGTTGCCGAATCCTATCCCGAGCGCTTTCAGATCCTGACGTTGGCGGCGGGCAGCAATGTTGACGCCGCTTTCGAGCAGGCGTGCCGTTGGATGCCGCGACTGATCTCGATGGCCACGGAGCCTAATGCAGATGCGCTGCGAACTCGACTGAAAAACGCCGGTCATGGTGGTGTCGAAGTGGTCTACGGCGCAGCGGGAACGGTGCAGGTTGCGACCCATGTTGAAGTGGATTTTGTGGTCAGCGCGATCGTCGGAGTCGCTGGCCTGGAGGCAACCTACGAAGCCGTCCGCGCCGGCAAAACTCTCGGGTTGGCGAACAAAGAATGCCTGGTCGCCGCGGGAGAATTGATCACGGCGGAAGCGCGAAAGCGGAACGTCGCCCTGCTGCCGATCGACAGCGAGCATAACGCCGTGCATCAATGTATGCGCGGAGGGCGCATGGAGGAAGTCGAGCGAGTTTGGCTCACCGCTTCCGGAGGCCCCTTTCGCAACACGCCACCCTCAGAGTTTGCCTCCATTACTGTGGAACAGGCGTTGAACCACCCTACGTGGAAAATGGGCAAGCGGATTACGATCGATTCCGCCACGCTGATGAACAAGGGCTTCGAAGTCATAGAGGCATGCAGGTTATTTCACATGCCTCCCTCGAAAGTGGAAGTAATTGTCCATCCGCAGTCCACAATCCATTCCATGGTGGAGTTTGTGGATGGCAGCATACTTGCTCAGTTTTCGGTGACGGATATGCGCTTGCCGATCCTGTATGCCTTAACATATCCGGAGCGGATTCAGTCGGATATGCGGTTTGCGGTCAGTGACTTGCGTCATCTGGACTTCAGCCCGCCGGACCTGAAAAAATTCCCTTGCCTGCGTCTGGCGTATGAGGCCGCAGAAGCCGGGGGCGCTAAGACCGTGGCCCTGAACGCTGCCGATGAGATCGCGGTGGCGGCGTTCCTGGAAGGCAAGATCCGGTTCGACCAGATTCCCAGGGTTATCGAAGACACAGTCACGGAAACAAGTTGCGGGGCTCTGGAGTCGATTAAGAATGTATTGGACGCGGATGCCGATGCCCGCCGGACAGCGCAGCAGAAGGTTTTAAGCTTGGGTTCGCGACCGCGCGCAACATCTTTTGTGTAGTTTTGAGAATCTAATGGGTGGGAGCGTACGTACCTCGATATGTATGATTTTCTGATTTCAGTGGTTTCTGTGGTTGCCGTCCTCGGCTTCATGATCCTGATCCACGAGTTCGGCCACTACGCCGTGGCCAAATGGCTCGGGGTGCGCGTCGAGCAGTTCGCCATTGGATTCGGCAAGCGGCTCGTTGGCTTCCGCAAGGGCGAAACGGATTACCGGATCAATGCCATTCCTCTGGGCGGCTACGTCAAGATGAGCGGCGAGAACCCAATGGATCAGCGCACTGATGATCCCGGGGAATTCATGAATCACTCCCGCTGGCATCGCTTCCTGATCGCGATCGCCGGGCCGACGATGAACATCCTGCTCGCCGTGGTGCTGCTGACCGTGGTGTACATGGTCCACTACAGGGCGTTCGCAAGGACTCGCCCGCACAACAGGCGGGGATTCAAGCCGGAGACCGCATCATCAAGATCGATGGAATCGAGAATCCCACGTGGGAGCAGGTTCAACCCAAGGTCTGGCTGAGCCCGAATCAGGCGCTAGACGTGACCATTCAGCGTGGCAGCCAAGTTGTGCAAAAGACCCTCACGCCCAAGGCGGTCACGAGTTCTGAAGTTGGATCGGTGGGGTGGTTCCCGGAAGAGCCGGTGGTTGTAGGACGCGTGGATCCCAGTCTTCCGGCTGCCAAGGCGGGAATCAAAGAGGACGATCGCATCGTCTCGCTCAACGGCAAACCGGTGCCTTCGATTGAGAGCATGATCGAAGCCCTGCAGCAGACCAAGAATCAGCCAGTCGATCTGCAGGTCGAGCGCAGCGGCCAGACGCTCGATTTCAAGCTGACTCCGGTGCTGTCGCAGACCGAGGATCCGAAAGAGCAGCGCTACCGGCTGGGCTTCGTCAACAAGGGGGTGACCAAGGTCAGCCAGTTGCCGTTTGCCCAGGCTTTGACCCTGTCGCTCGAGCAGAACAAAAAGTATTCGTTCATGATTCTTGAGCTCGCGAAGAAGATGGTGCAGCGCAAGATTTCCATGCGCGCCATCTCCGGGCCAATCGGGATCGCGCAGGACGCGGGCTATGCGGCGCAGCAAAAGGGCTGGACGCCGTTGATGGAACTCACGGCGGGAATCAGCCTGAACCTGGGCATCTTCAACCTGCTGCCGATTCCGATTCTGGATGGCGGCGTGATTTTGTTCCTGCTGATCGAAGGCCTGATGCGGCGCGATATCAGCATGACCATCAAAGAACGCGTGTACCAGGCTGCGTTCGTGTTCCTGGTGCTGTTCG
>QHVR01000664.1 GCA_003223595.1 Acidobacteriota bacterium | reverse complement strand
GGCTTCGCCGAAATTCCAGGTGGAGACTCCGGGCATGCCCATGGCAGTCATGGCTTCGACTTCGCGAAAACTGAGTTGGAGAAATTCGGTGTAGGTGATGGGGTCGATGTTGGGGTTATAAGGGCCGGTGCCGTTCCAGGTCATCATCAGGGGCGAGCCCTCGTGCAGGTCGTGAACGACCGTGGGATGCCATTCGTGGAACATGCGGTGGACGGCTTTGGTGGTTTCGTGCGTCTGTTGATGAGTGTCGCGATTGATGTCGACGAAGGCGTACTTCGACCAATACGGCGGAGACTGCCGGGGAAGCGAAGAGCGATCGGTCTTACCTTTCAGATAGCGATAGAACCAGTCGACCATCTTGTCGCGGCCGTCGGGATTGGAGATGGGATTGATGAGCACGACGAGGTGCTGGCGGATGTGCTGGATCATCGGCTGTTCGGAAACGGCGAGACGATACGCGAGTTCGAGGACGGCTTCGGTGGATCCGGTCTCATCCGAATGCAGAGCGGCGTTGAAGTAATAGATGGGGCGCGAGGTTGAGATCAGCTTATCTGCGGTGGGTTGGTCAGTGCGGCGCGGGTCGGCGAGCTCGGCCGTAGCGGCCTTCAGGCGATCCAGATCGCGGATGCCGGGCTCGTCAGCGATGGCGAGCAGGAGAATCTCGCGTCCTTCTTCGCTGTGTCCGATGGTGAAGACGCGCACTCGAGCAGTGGCGGCGGCCAAGGCACGGGCATAGGCATAGGCCTTTTCAGTGCCGACTAGCTGGCCGGGTGCGCCCATGATCCGGCCGAAAAATTTCTGAGGCGAGGGAACGGTGGTGGATTGCGGAATATAGGAGACCAGGGGGGAAATGAAGTGTGGATCGGTAGTGGCGGCTGCTATGGCTTGGATTGAGCCGGGCTCGGGGATATCGGGTGCTTGGGCTACTGCGATGCCGGCAGACCACAGTAAATACACCCACACGAATTTGGGTCGAAGCATTGGCCCCCCTGGTCAACGGGCGAAAGTCTAGCAGAAGGGTGAGCGAAGATTGATGCGGGGATTGGGGGGCGCGGAAGAGGCGCTCGCTTCGCTTCGCGGGGCGGGCCAATGGGGCCACCCCTACGTGTTCAGAGGCGGATTGTGCGTGGGAAGCAATTACAGGCGGATTTGGAGGCCTTCGGCGGCGGCGCGAACTTTGGCGTAATAATTCTGGGCGTCGGCAACTACCTTGTCGACGATGGCGTCGGTGTGGTCGGGATCGTGGTGGTAGAGAATCAATTCCTTGGCGCCGCTTTCCATGACGATGTTGACGGCCTCGCGCCAGTGGCTGTGTCCCCAGCCGCGGCGGCGGGCGGCGTACTCTTCGGGCAGGTATTGCGCGTCGTAGATAAGAATGTCGGCGCCTTCGGCTAGCTTGCGAACGGCTTTATCGAAATTCTCATCGCCGGGTTCGTTGTCGGTGGCGTAAACGAGCACGCCATCTTTCGTCTCCATACGAAATCCGAGGCAGCCCTGGGGATGATTGAGCCATGCGGTCTTGATTCGCACCCCATCCATGTCAAGGCAGCCGTTTTCAATATTGCAAAACTTACGGCGGGCGCGCATCTGGTCCACATTGACGGGGAAGTAGGGAGATTCCATCTGCTCGGCCATGACCTGCTCGAGGTTGGGCTGGCGGCTGGAGGAATGAAAAAAGAACTGTCCGTTGGGGCTGTCGTAAAGCGGGCGGAAAAAGGGGATGCCTTGAATGTGATCCCAGTGAAAGTGGGAGACGAAGACGTGGGCGGCAAAGGGGCGGTCGCCGAACTCGCGCTCGAGTTCGCGTCCGAGGACACGGAATCCGGTGCCGCAATCAAAGATGTAAATCTGATCGTTGATGCGCACTTCCACGCAGGAGGTATTGCCCCCGTAGCGGAGATTCTCGGCCTGTGGAGTGGGCGTGGACCCGCGCACGCCCCAAAACTTAACTTGCATTCGGCCCCGGTAATTCGCCCGCAGTAATCTTCCGCACCATGCCCTTTCGCCCTGGGTAGGGCAACAAGAGGCAAAGCGGACGGAAGAAGAAGATTTTAGCGGCTGGCTGGAGTTCCCCATAGTGACCAAAGTTTGCGGGCGGTGATCTCTCTTGCTCGGGCGCCGGGGCTGACAAACGGTCCCGAGCCGTCCCCTATAATGAAAAACCCACATGCTGCAACCAGATTTCAAAGAGTTCGCGCGGCTAGCGCGCGAGTCGACGCTGGTCCCGGTCATGAAGTCGGTGAGCGCCGACCTGCTGACGCCGGTCTCTGCCTTCCTCGCTATTGCGGAAAAGGAACCT
>QHVR01000663.1 GCA_003223595.1 Acidobacteriota bacterium | reverse complement strand
CCGTGTCTACGCGTCCGCAACGGGAGAGCACAAGCTCGCGGTGGTCGAGATGCAGAGCTTGAAGATCGTCGCCAAAGTGGGGCCCATCAAGTATCCCGACGGGATTGCGTATGCTCCGAGCGCAAAACGAGTATTTGTTTCCGACGAGCACGGAGACGCTGATGCCGTGATTGATGCGGCCACGAATGCCCTGATCACCTCCATTCCACTGGGAGGCGGCGCCGGGAACACAGTTTTTGATCCGGTTTCCGGGCACATCCTGGTTGCAGTTCACGAAAAAAATGAACTGGTCTCCATTGATCCTGCGAGCGCGACCATCATCGGGCATCATCCGCTACCCGGTATGGAGAGCCCTCACGGTATAGCCCTGGACGTGAAAGGGCGCCTGGCATTCGTTGCAGGGGAGGAGAACAATAAGCTTGCGCTCGTAGATCTGACCACGATGAAAGTGCTGGCAACATACCCGGTCGGCAAGGACCCCGACGTGTTGGCGTTCGATCCGGGATTGGGACGGCTCTACGTCTCGGCTGAATCTGGCACCGTGACCGTGTTTGGGTTGGGGCATGGGAAGACGTTAACGCCGCTGGGGACGATGTTCATGCCGCATGCTCATACCGTTTGCGTCGATCCAGAGACGCATCTGGTATATTTCCCGCTCGAAAATGTGAACGGCCATCCCATTCTGAGGATCATGGAGGCGGATGCGCCAGCGGGGCCATCAGCAGAGGTTCTGATCGCGAACCCGAAGCCCAAATGATCGGTCTGTGATCCTAATCACAGGGTTAAGTGAGCCGCTTTGTTGGCGTTAGCCTTAGCACCTCTGACAATAGCAGCGTAGTACTAGCGGAATCAGACTTGGGTTCCCGATTTGGGATAGACTCATGGGATTCCGGAACTTATGGGGCCTATGTCACTGCTTTGGCTGCGTTTTGCATTGGGGTGCTATTTCATCGGGCTGATTTACGCGTTCGTGGCGCTGAGCCGCACGAGCGATCTTTTCAGCCGGATTGCCCTCCATGCGGCCAGCCTGGGAATGGTATTTCACTTCGTCTCGCTGACCGAACTGTTCTTGTCGGGCCAGGTGGTTTGGGCTTCAGTGCACAACGGGGAGTCGCTGCTGGCATTTCTGTCGATGGCATTCTTCATGGTCATCTACACGATTTATCAGACGACTTCTCCCGGAGTGGTTGTGTTCCCAGTGGTTTTTTTCCTGACATTCGTAGCGGCTGTCGATGAGCAGCCTGTGCTGCTGACACAATTTGTTTCCCACAAGGGATGGCTCATCGCGCACATCATCCTGATCTTTACCGGCTATGCCGCGCTGGTGCTCAGCTTTGGAGCGAGCCTGCTATATCTGCTGCAGGAGCGGCGGCTGAAGTCGAAGAAGGCGACAAGCCTGATTTCATTCTTGCCGGCGCTGGAAGTGATCGACCAGATCGGGTACCGGTCGCTGCTACTGGGATTTCCGTTCATGACGTTGGGGCTGCTGACCGGTTCGGTCGTGGCGATGACGACCTACGGGCACGTGGATTTTCTCGATCCCAAGATTCTGCTGTCGCTGCTGATGTGGGCCGTGTACATGGTGATGGTGTTTACGCGCTGGAATTCCGGGTGGCGCGGGCGCCGTGCCGCGTTCCTGGCGACGTTCGCTTTCGTAGCCGCGTTGGCTGCGTGGGCGGCTAACTATTTTTCTGCGATCCACAGGTTCGCTGCCTCATGAGATTCCAGCTCATCGGCGTGAATCACAAGAGCGCGCCGCTCGAAGTCCGCGAGCGGCTGGCCATCCCGGAATCGCGCCTGCCCGACACCTGCCGCGAGCTGACGGCTTACCCAGGAATTGAAGAGGGCATGGTGATCTCGACCTGTAACCGGGTCGAGGTGGTCACGCACACCACCAACGGGCACGCCGATCTTCGCGGATTCCTGCACGATCACTTTCATCTGAAGCCGGAAGAGCTGGACGCACATTTGTACGAATTTCGTGAGAAAGATGTGGTGCGGCATCTGTTCAGAGTGGCTGCGAGCCTGGACTCGATGGTAGTCGGCGAAGCGCAGATTCTTGGACAAGTAAAAGAGGCTTATGCGACGGCGCGCGCGGTGGGGGCGGTTCGGGGACAACTGGACCAGCTTTTCAGCCGTGCTTTTGCGGTAGCCAAGCGGGTGCGCAGCGAGACTGCGGTGGGATCCTCTTCGGTGTCGATTGCGTCGGTCGCGGTGGAACTGGCGAAAAAGATTTTCGGCACGCTGCAAGGCAAGAACGTCTTCATCGTTGGTGCGGGGAAGATGAGCGAATTGGCGGCGCGGCATCTGATGGCGCATGGGTGCGCTTCCATCTTCGTTGCTAATCGCACTTATGACCGGGCGATCGGCCTGGCTCAGAAGTTCAACGGGCAAGCCATCAAATTTGAAGATCTTTACAGCACGTGCGATAAGGCCGACATTGTGATCACCTCGACCGGTGCGCCACACGCAATTTTCCGGCGCGAACACGGCGAGCAATTTCTGGCCCGGCGCAAGAATCGTCCGATGTTTTTCATCGATATCGCCGTTCCGCGGGACGTTTCGCAGGGGATGGCAAAGCTCGACGGCATCTTTGCGTACGACATCGACGATCTGCAGCAAGCAGTGACCAGCCATGTCGCTGATCGCCGAAAAGAAGCCGAACGTGCCGAAGCCATTATTGCCGGCGAGGTAGAGAAATTTGAAGCCCGCATCAGTACGCTCGATGTCGTCCCGACGATCGTTTCATTGCAGGACCATCTGGAGACGA
>QHVR01000691.1:2081-5274 GCA_003223595.1 Acidobacteriota bacterium | reverse complement strand
AATGATCTCCCAGGCTAGCGATGTTGCCCGCCAGCATGGCCTTGATGCTCTGGCGTTCGCAGATTTCGCGGGCAACGTCGTTGGTCAGCCGTTCGTCCGGGGGCTTGCCCATGAGACGCAATGCTTCGCGGATTTTGGATTCGGGAACGATGTTCAGGTAGGGCGACTGCTCCAACTGGACAGCCAAAGCTTGTTTGAGGGTTCCGTCGAATACCGCATCCCCAGTGGTGTTGACGAAGTCGGCGAGCAGGACGCTGTCTTTCGCCGTCAGCCTGGCGGAAGTCTTGGACCGCACATACAATCCCCCCGCGACGAGCGCGATCAGAATGGCCGCCGCGACAGCGAGTAGAACCTTCCGCGACTTCCGTTGCGCCAGCGGCGCGGCAGAAGGCGCGGGACTTGCGATTGCCGATGACGTAACTACCGGCTGTGATGCGCTTGACTGTGCTGAGGGCAGCGAGCGCGAGGAGGATGCATGACCTAAGGACTGGGGAGTGGTTTTGCGGTCCAAGACTTCCGCCAGGCTGACGGCGAAAGACACCGTCCTGCTCGCCGACTTCGTCAACACCACTGGGGATGCGGTATTCGACGGAACCCTCAAACAAGCTTTGGCTGTGCAGTTGGAGCAGTCGCCCTACCTGAACATCGTTCCCGAATCCAAAATCCGCGAAGCATTGCGTCTCATGGGCAAGCCCCCGGACGAACGGCTGACCAACGACGTTGCCCGCGAAATCTGCGAACGCCAGAGCATCAAGGCCATGCTGGCGGGCAACATCGCTAGCCTGGGAGATCATTACGTAATCACTCTAGCCGCGCTGAATGGCGCAAACGGCGATGCGCTGGCTCGCGAGCAGGTCGAGGTCGACCGCAAAGAGCAGGTGCTCAAAGCTCTGGACAAAGCCGCCTCCAACCTTCGCCAGAAGATGGGCGAGTCCCTGAGCTCCGTCCAGCAATTCGCGACCCCGTTGGAACAAGCCACCACTCCCTCGCTGGACGCCCTGCAGGCCTTTAGTCTGGGGCAGGCCGAACACCTGAAGACAAAGGACCAGGCCGCCATCCCGCACCTGAGGCGGGCGGTAGAACTGGATCCCAATTTTGCTTTGGCATACGCCACCTTGGGAGTCGCCTGCATCAACACAACCCGACTTACCGAGGGTGTTGAGGCTCTCAAGAAAGCCTATGAGTTGCGCGACCGGGCCAGCGAGCGGGAGAAACTCTACATTCAGGCCCACTACTACGAGGAAGTCACCTGGGACATGGAAAGAACTCTTTCCGTATATGCGGAGTGGCGGCAAACGTATCCTCGTGACACCCTTCCGTACGACAATGCCGCGCTAACGTACTCCATACTGGGACAACATGAAAAAGCGCTCGATTTCGCCAGCCGGGCGATGCGCTTGGATCCCCGGGATGCGTTTGCCTATCAGAATCTAGGCTCCGCATACCTGGCGTTGAACCGCTTGGACGAGGCCAGAAGCATTGCTGATGAGGCCATCGCGCAAAAACTGGATGGCAGTGAAGTACATACTATGCTGGCCGATATCGCCTACATTCGCGGCGACTGGACCGCTTACGATCGCCAGATTGACTGGGCACGCGGAACTCAGGATGAGCCATTCATGCTGTTCTGGAAAGCCGCCGGTTTGGCCGCGAAGGGCCAACTGAACGCCTCGCATCAGACATGGCAGCAGACGCAACTCGAACTGACGAATGCCGGACTTAAAGATCTTTCCGGCGCACTCCTGACGCTTGAGGCGTCTAACGACGCGCTATTGGGGTACCCCGCCACCGGCCGGCAAAAGGCTTCGCGAGCACTTGAACTCTCACGTGATCGCGACGTTCGCGGCCTTAGCGCCGAAGCGTTCGCGTTTACCGGAGATTTAGCAAAATCCGCCTCCCTTCTTGCCGATGCAACCCGCGACTTTCCCGATTACCGGTTTTTGAGTCACGTCTTAGCTCCCCTGGTGCAGTCGGAAGAGTATTTGCAAAAGAATCAGCCCGACAAAGCGATTGCCGCGCTGGAGCCCGCAAGGTCTTATGAAATGGGTACTGGGCCGCGGTCAGGCGGATTCATGCCGAACCACTTGCGGGGAACGGCGTACCTCAAGCTGGGCGACGGAGTGAAAGCAGCAGCAGAATTCCAACGCATTCTGGATCATCAGGGAGTAAGCGCTTGGGATGTTGTGTACCCATTGGCCCGTTTGAATCTGGGCCGCGCCTTAGCATTGCAAGGTGAGAACGCCAAAGCTCGCACCGCGTATCAGGATTTCTTCGCTGCCTGGAAGGACGCCGATCCTGATATCCCCATCCTCAAGACGGCCAAAGCCGAGTACGCAAAGCTGAACTGACCGAATTCTTCGCCATTCAGAATCGAAACCGTGCTCCCTCTCGTCTGATATCTTTAGCTTTCCCCTGTTTGTGACCACGATGCACTCCGCTCAGCGCCCAAGCCGGTGGATGGTGATTCTCGCCTTTTATCTCGCCATCGACATTGCGGTGCAGACGATCCCTCCGGCGCTCATGTGCGCGCTGCGCTTCTCCGTTGCAGGATTGGCGATGCTGGCAGTCTGCGCCGCTACCGGGCGGCGAATCCTCTATTCTCCCCGCCAGATTGCTCTCGCCGCCGTTGTCGGCTTGCTCCTGCTGATGGGAGGAAATCTCACTCTCTCGTATGCGGAACTAGCAGTAAGTTCAGGACTGTCCGCGCTGATCATAGCCATCACGCCACTCTGGTTTCTAGTTCTGGATTCCCTGCTTCTCGGCGATCATCACATCTCGAGACGAGGCAAAACGGGGTTATTGCTGGGAATCCTTGGCCTGTTCGTTCTGGTGTGGCCGGAAATAGCAGCCGGTTCGATGGGACGCCGCGAGTTCTGGGCCTCCATCAGCCTCATCGGCGGGTCATTCAGCTGGGCGCTGGGGTCAGTTCTCGCAAGACGATGGCAGTCCGGCATGGATGTATTCAGCTCAACGGGATGGCAAGTCCTGGCGGCGGGAGCTGGAAACGGCATTTTTGCTTTGTTGAATGGCGACCTGAACCACGTCACCTGGGGATCCCGCAGCCTTGCGGCAGTGGCATATCTGGTCGTATGCGGCTCCTGGATCGGCTATACCGCCTACATCTGGCTGCTGGAGCATGTCCCCACATCCAAGGTCTCCACCTATGCGTACGTGAATCCTGTTGTCGCTGTCT
>QHVR01000691.1:0-1898 GCA_003223595.1 Acidobacteriota bacterium | reverse complement strand
ACCAGATCCACCGCCGTGCCTCGAATTGCGAAGGTCTGCTTGTCGCCTCCCTCTGGCGCAAAACTCACTCTTACCGGATTTCGTTGCCACAGCGGCGCAGGACAGATCGAATCCTGGTTCGCATCGTCGTTCAGCAACTTCGGAAGCAGTTTCTTCAGCACGGGCTTGCGCCGGGCGAATTGCGCAACGACCGCGTAGGTTTTCTTCCCGTCGTCTCCGACACCGCAATATGCCGCGTAATCGCGATACCAGCTGGCCGCCGAAAAATCAGGATCAAACGACGGCAGGCTTGCGGGAGAGGTTCGCCCCGTACTCCGATCCACCAGCAGCCATCCTCCGCGCTGCCAGTGCCAGCGCGGCACGGATTCTTCCGGCAAGGCGTCATTGATACGAAAGGCGCGCCGAACCACGAACAGACGGTCCGTAATCTCATGAGCCGAACCGACGACGTACTCTTTGAGACGCCCGTCCACCAGCAACGGCCGAACCTTACTGGTAAGCGAAGGCGACTCGGACGCTGCCAACCATTGCACCGGCATCCATCTACCAAAGGTGATGACGTGTACCTTGGTCGCGGCCGCCAGAAAACTGGACAGAACCAACACGGCCGTGAGAACCCCTGTGCCGCTCGCTCTTAGATTTTGCCTCATACTGCTGAGCCTAGGCATCGAATGAGGTGAGCGGCAAGGGCTCACATCACAATTTCAATGCATGGTGTCAAATTGGGAATGGAAACTTTCGAGAAGCAATGATACCTTGTCAAGAAATTTGGCCAGCGCAAACGAAACAATCAGATTGGGCGTAGAATCGGTGGGGTAAAAGAACGATTTTTCTATGAAGGTCGCGCTTCCCTCCCGCGCTCCTCGCTCGAAAGAGTGGACAACTTCAGTGGGGGAAGTCGCTTCTTACAAAGACATGGGGGACCTTCTACCAAGGCGTCGAGCTCCGCTCATCCTTGTGGTTGACGATCAGGCCAGCATTGCCGGCCTGATGAGCCAACTCCTGACCATTCGCGGATACGATGTGGTCACGGCCTCCACTGCCGATCAGGCCGAAGAGGAAGTTCACCGCCGCACCCCCGATCTGATCCTCTCGGACGTCATGATGCCTGGCAAGTCAGGCTATGACTTCTGCCGCACTATGAAGGAGAATCCGGCTACGCGCCTGATCCCTTTCGTTCTCATCACCGGCCTCAGCGATAGCAGTGACAAAGTTCGCGGCATTGAAGCTGGAGCAGACGACTTCCTCAACAAACCAGTTCTCGCCGAAGAACTGATTGCCCGGGTCAAGTCCCTGCTCCGTCTGAAGGAATTCACTGACGAACTCGAGACCGCCGACTCTGTTCTCTGCACACTCGGGCTGATCGTGGAAGGCCGCGATCCCTATACCGAAGGCCACTGCGAACGGCTTTCGGCTCATGCTTCGGAGCTGGGACGGCACCTCGGAATGGACGAAGATTCCATTCTCGCCCTCAAACGGGGCGGCTACCTGCACGATCTGGGAAAAATCGCTGTACCCGATGACATTCTGAAAAAAGGCAGCGACCTTACCCCCGCGGAGTGGGAGAAGATGAAGCTCCATCCCATCACGGGCGAGAACATTTGCAAGCCCCTTCACTCCTTACGTCCCGTGCTGCCCATCATTCGCCACCATCACGAGCATTCCGACGGTTCCGGCTATCCCGATGGCTTGATGGCTGCCGACATCCCCGTGCTTCCCAGAGTCCTGCAGGTCGTCGACGTGTACGATGCGCTGCGCACGGCGAGGTCTTATAAACCCGCCCTGAGCCACGAACAAGCCGCACAAACGATGCGCGAAGAAGCCCGTCGCGGCCTCTGGGACGCCGAACTGGTCGCGGAATATTTCTCGCTTCTGGAAGCCAAACGTCAGGTAGCTTA
>QHVR01000690.1 GCA_003223595.1 Acidobacteriota bacterium | reverse complement strand
CCTGCGCGGATGCCGTCTGAAAACAGGCACTCCTCCCCGTCTCGACGGCCGAACGATCGCCTGGTCGAAATTCGCCCTGCAGCCCGGGGACGATGATCCCACCCCGTTCAGCTTCCGCACCAAGCGCGTCGCGCACCATGATTCGCAGGTGCCTTGCTACATCGCCTGGACCACGCCCGAGACTCATCGCATCATCCGCGAAAACGTGCATCGCTCTCCCATGTACAGCGGCCAGATCCAATCCATCGGCCCGCGTTATTGCCCTTCCATCGAGGACAAGATCGTCAAGTTCCCCGACAAGGAAATGCACCAGCTCTTCCTCGAGCCCGAGGGACTGAACACGCACGAAATCTACGTGAATGGCATGAGCACCTCGTTGCCGGTCGAAGTGCAGCTTGCGATTCTGAAGTCGATCCCGGGACTCGACAGCGCGGAAATGCTGCGCCCCGGATACGCGATCGAATACGACTCCATCGATCCCACTGAACTGGAGCGCACGCTCGAAACGCGCAAGATCGCGGGCCTGTTCTTAGGTGGACAAATCAACGGCACCTCAGGTTACGAAGAAGCCGCCTGCCAGGGCCTAATGGCAGGAATCAACGCCGCCCTGCAGGTAAAGCAGCAACCGCCGCTGATTCTGGACCGCACCGAAGCTTACACCGCCATCCTGATCGACGACTTGATCTCGAAGGGCACCAACGAACCGTATCGGATGTTCACCTCGCGAGCCGAATTCCGCCTCCACCTGCGCATCGACAACGCCGATCGCCGCTTGACGCCGCACGGCCGCCGAGTAGGCCTGATCTCCAACGAAGCCTGGAATGATTTTCAGGAAAAGCAGCGCCGTCTGGCAGAACTGAAAAAGCTCCTGGAGTCCACCCGCCTGACCCCAGAAATGCTGGAGTCCAGCAAGGCCCATGTAGGGACGGACGCCATCGTCCGTCCAGCCGAGCAAAGCTCGGCGGCGCTCTCACTCTCGTCCGCAGGTCAAACCCTGGCCCAACTGCTGAAGCGCCCTGAACTGTCCATCGAACAACTAGCTGCAATCCTCAAGAAACTGAAGCCAGAGTTTTTCGAGCGGGAGAATAACCACCAGTCCTCAGAAGATTCTCTTCCTTCCCAGATCCGCAACGAACTGAAGTCCGTGGAAACGGAGATCAAGTACGAAGGCTACCTTCTGCAGCAGCAGCGCGCCATCGAGCGTCTGAAGAAATCTGAGCAGCACTCCATCCCCGAATGGTTCGACTACCATTCGGTCAGCGGCCTCTCCCGGGAAATGCAGGAGAAGCTAACGAAAATCCGCCCGCGCACCATCGGCCAGGCTTCCCGCATTCCGGGAGTGACCCCGGCCGCGGTGTCGCTAGTAAACGTGTTCATCGAGATCCAGGCTCGCCGCCGCAACCAAGCGGTATCCCTTCAATAGTCCCAGCCGGGACTCTCATTCGCAGACCCTGCCGGAGGTGAGTAGAATGAGATGTATTCACTTCGCTTGAGGGGACATCATGAAAAAAGCTATCTGTGTTCTTCTCCTTCTTACGGCATCATCGCTTCTGGCGCAGGATAAGAATCCGGTCACTTCGGCGGTGAAAGAGATTCTTCCCCGGCAGCAGAAAAATCTGGTCGGAGCCGCCGACGAGATGCCCGCTGCAAAATACACCTATAAGCCCACTGAGAAGCAGATGCCCTTTGGCCATCTTGTGCTGCACGTCATCCAATCCAACTACATGTTGTGTTCGAAGGTCAGCGACACCCCGGAGCCTAAGCCCGCAACGCCTCTGAAAGAGACCGATGGAAAAGACAAGTTGGTGCCCGCGCTGAAGGCCAGCTTTGACTTCTGCTCGACCGCACTCGGGAAAGTCGATGATTCCAAACTCGCCGACGAAGTGGAATTGTTCGGCGGCCGCAAGGGCTCAAAAGCCTTCGCCTTGCTTGCCCTGAGCGGGGGCTGGTCAGATCATTACAGCGCCGCCGCGATTTATCTGCGGCTGAATGGATTATTGCCCCCGACCGCCCAGCCGAAGAAGTGAACTCAGAGTTGGATCATAGAGACGTAGCTCGCTACGTCTCT
>QHVR01000689.1 GCA_003223595.1 Acidobacteriota bacterium | reverse complement strand
AGGCTGGTGAATAACGATCCCGGACCAATGGTGATCAGGTCTGCGCTGGCGATTGCTTCCAGGGTTTGCGGCATCGGGCCAACGCTGGGTGGAACGAGAAACAGTTCCTTGATGCGGCCCTTACTGGCAGTGATCCTGGTTTCGCCACGGACGCGGGTGCCGTCCTCCATCAAAGCTTCCAGTTCGATATTCGAGGTGGTCGCGGGAAAGATGTGGCCGCGCGTCAGCAGGATCTCTGAGGAGAGGCGAACCGCTTCGGAGAAATCCGAAGTGATCGAGGTCAGGGCTGCGAGGAAGAGATTGCCGAAGCTGTGTCCTTCCAGGCCGGATCCTTTTTCGAAACGGTGCCGAAAGAGTTTTGACAGCAAAGCTTCGTCTTCGCTGAGCGCGACAATACAGTTGCGAATGTCGCCCGGCGGAAGCATGTTGAGTTCCTTGCGCAGGCGCCCGCTGGATCCCCCGTCGTCGCTGACCGTGACCACGGCGGAGAGATCTCGAATTACGGGAGAATCTGGCGGTCCGCAGACAGCGTCCGGGACAGAGAGGACATAGCGTTTAAGGCCTTTCAGGAGCGTAGAAAGGCCGGTTCCGCCCCCAATGGCAACCACTCGCAAGCCTCGTGCCTGCAAGGTCTGCTGTGCTGCCATCAACTCGGCGGTTTTGCTTTCCATCAATTCTTCTGGTGCGGATCGTGCGGGGCTAGAACGATTCTTCCTCGCCCACGCCGTGATCGGAGGAGTCCAGTTCCGCCCCGGGGTCCGGATACAGCAACTCGGTAAACCGAGGATCTTCGGCGAGATTCTGGAAGTCGGAATCATTGCGGGCCTGGAAACGCAGTTGAGGGTTCAGGCGCAGAGCTTCCTCCAGACGTCGGAGGGAATCCTCGATGTGTCCAGTAAGGCAGTCGAGGGCCGCCAGGCCATAGATAACGTAATCGGCCTTGGCATTCTGCTTCTGCAGTTTCTCCAGGTGCTCGCGAGCGGTTACGTAGTCACCGACATTCATCAGGGAAACCGCGTAATCGAAATGCTCTTCCGGTGTTTTGAACTGGCTGACCGTCGCGCGCTCCAGATGCTGGTTGCAGATGTTGAGATGAACCAGGGCGCGGTCGTTCAGTTCCTTCACGGGGCCGCTGATTACCTTCTGAAAATGGGGCTTAGCCTTGTCGTACTTATGCTCCTGCATAGCGCGCAAACCGGACTCGTAGCTTTGCAGCGCCTGCGTGTAGTGGGGGTCTTCCGCAACGGTTTTCTTCGCAGTCGTTTTCTGAGCCATGTGCAGAACTCTTCCTGTGCTCTTGGTAATAGGGAACTCCTTGCCAATCGTGCTTGGGAGTCGAATGCTAAGTATCACTCAAAGGCGGGGTGGAGGGCAATTCGGTGCAGGGCATGCACCGTTGCGCTGAGAAACGGTTCCGGCCTTGCCGTTCCACGCCCGTACTCATGTTCCGCTTGCGGGCTAATTAATGGCCGCGGCCGATTCCAGATCGATCTGCTTCCAGTCGCCCTTAATGATTCCGGCGCGAATCTGGGATGCGGTCTTGCCCTTCTTGCTTTGCTGGTACGAGTAGTAGAGCTCTTTTAGGCACGTGGAGCATTGGGCGCCGTGCGTGTTCTCGAAGCAGCTGTGGAGGCTGTTGTGCCCCATGCGGTCGCAATAGCAGTAGCAAGGCTGCTGGTGAATCACGTTGGGAATCTTGGCCGCCAATTCGTAGGCGTGGGTCTGATAGGCGTTTTGGGCGTCGGCTCCCCAGAGATCCGCCTTGGTAAGGATCGGGGGAAGCTTGGTGCCTTTCGGCGGCGGGGCGGCATTGAAGGCCGGAACGCCACCACCTTCCTCTTGGGGGGAAGACCACTGGGCGGACACGGTCAGCGTTACCAGGAACAGGAAAGCCAGCGTCAGGGTGCGGTAGACGATCAGGTTGCGGAAAAGGCGTGTCATAGATTTCCTCGGTTCCGATATTGTAACCTGTGGCGTCTGACTGGTAAGCGTCGGTGGGCGTTGGCCCGCTGGTTCGAATCTTCACGTACAACCCTCGGCTGTGGTATCGCGTTCTGTATACAATAGAGCACGCATGTCGGAGACTTTCTCAGACCCTGGTTCGCCCTACCAAAGTTCAGCGGGTGAGTTGCAGGTTTCATTACCTGTCGCTCCGACAGCGGTCGCCGCTGCGGCCGCGCCACCCATCCCGGAGGTGCTGGCCAAACCCTTGCGCGTGGGGACCAGCTTTGGCGTCTGGCTCCGTGACCTGGTCGTTTCCCTGGCAATCTCAGCCTTCATCATCATCTTCCTGTATCAGCCTGTGAAGGTGGAGGGCACCAGCATGATGCCTTCCTTGGAGGATCAGGAACGAATCTTCGTGAACAAGTTTGTCTATCGGCTGGAACCAATCGAGCGCGGCGATATCGTGGTATTCCGCTATCCGCGCGATCCTTCGAAGAGCTACATCAAGCGCGTGATCGGGATGCAGGGCGATGACATCCGCATCGATGGCGGCCAGGTGTATGTGAACGGCAAGGCGCTGGACGAGAGCTATGTGCCATCGGAGTACACCGATCAGCGGTCTTATCCGGATATTGTGGTGCCGCCGCACTGCTATTTTGTGCTGGGCGACCATCGCTCGATGTCGAATGACAGCCGCGATTTCGGTTCGGTCAATCAGAGCTTCATCTATGGGAAGGCTGTGTTTGGATACTGGCCCATGGAGAAAATGGGAAGAGTGCGGTAAATTCTTGAGCTCGGTTTCTGTTAGCGCTCGGTTTTCCTCAGATTTCCTCATTCCACGCGGTTTCTCCTCTTTCGCGGTACTTTAATCCCTGCTAAAATTCATAAAATCCACTCCCCGGAGCGAGAATGCAGGCTATCCTTGCGCTGGAAGACGGGCGAGTCTTCCGAGGCAAAGGCTACGGCGCCAAAGGCGAATGCTACGGCGAAGTCGTTTTTAATACTTCCATCACCGGATATCAGGAAATTTTCACCGACCCCTCCTACTCCGGACAGATCGTCGTTCTGACGAATCCAGAAATCGGAAACTACGGCACTAACCAAGACGATAACGAGGCGACGCGTCCGTGGATCGAAGGCC
>QHVR01000688.1 GCA_003223595.1 Acidobacteriota bacterium | reverse complement strand
TTGCTTTCGCTGCCTTGCTGGCGGCGGCCACCGTCACCTTTGCCCCCAATTCCGCTTCCGCTCAAGCACCGGCGCGGGGACATTTCACGCTTACTCACGACGTGCTCTTCGGCAATACCAGGATCCCAGCCGGAGATTACGAGTTCTCCTACGATCCGCAGAACACCGCCCCCTTCCTGAACCTCAGCAAGATGAGCGGCCCGCGGGCTGGGTTCATCATCCTGGTTCCAAGCACGGAGGGCACTCCGACGCGCCACGGAAGTCGGCTGGTGCTGGCGTCTTCCCCGTCCGGCAGCTATGTCAGCTCGATGGAACTGCCGGACTGTGACCTGACTCTGCATTTCTTCACGCCTTCGGGCGGGGCGGAAAAGCAGATCGCCAAAGCCATAACCGGTGCTCCAGCAGGTCAGTAAACCGCACTTAGCGTAGAGCCGTAGCTAGCTACGGCTCTACCCTGTCAGGGTTGAAAAGGAGAACGCGGCTAGTCCGGCTGGGAACTTCCCCTGACGTCATCGCTTAGCACAATCGCCTCGGCAATCTCTTTCATCGGACGCCGCTTCTGCCGGCTCTGGCGCTGCAACGCCAGATACGCTTGCTCTTCGCTGAGCCCCAGATCACGTTGCAGAATTCCCTTCGCGCGCTCCACCAGCTTCCGCGTTTGCAGCTGCTCCGCCAGCGTGAAGTTGGCTTCCTCCAACCGTGCCAGTTCGATCTCGGCTCCCACCAGGAAACCCACGGCGGAAATCATACGAATCTCACGCCGCCGGTATACGTGGTGCTGCTTGTGCTGGAAATTGATGACGCCAACTACTCGTCCCCGACACATGAGCGGAACGGAGAGAAATGCTTCGTAGCTGTCTTCCGGCAATTCGTGGAAAAATTGAAAGCGAGTATCCTGCGCAGCCTTCTCCGGGATGGCCACCGGCTCGCGATGCTCCGCCACCCACCCGGTAATTCCCTGTCCCACTCGCAATTTCAAGCGATCGACGGCATCCGCATGCGGATTCTTGGATGCCCGCAGCACCAATTCGTCGTCTTCCAGCACGTAAATCAGGCACGAGTCGCACTTCACCAGAGCGGATGCAAAATCGACTACTCGGTTAAGAACGTCGTGAAATCCGTCGGCTGCATTCAGCCGGACACTGATGTCATGCAATACATCTATGTGTGAATCCTCGACAGAAATGAAAGGTTCCATGCTGCAACAATATCGATTGGGTAGAAATTCTGTCTAATTCCAATTTTTGATGACTGCGATAAAGGATTTCCCTGCAGATTGTTACGAAGGTTTCACATCTTTTTCAGAGTTCGCGCATCGCAGAGCGGCTTGCGAGTTTGCGGCACAAGAAAATCCCGCGTGTGTCTTCTCGACCGCGAATCGATCGCGAAGTGCTGCTCAGTGCGCCGGCACCACCAGGAACCAGATCAGCATTCCAAAAAGAATCAATGCTCCCATCAGTGAAAACGCAGTGTGCAGAGGATGGAACTGGAAGTAGGGATTGCGTGAGGAACGATGCCGTATGGCAAGCATGAGACCTCCTTCGAGCACGAGCTCTTTGCAACGGATGGCCTAGCCTTATTGTCCCACTCCGGCGCGCGCGATTCCAGTGTCTTCTGTTGTGGTACACCTTTGCTA
>QHVR01000687.1 GCA_003223595.1 Acidobacteriota bacterium | reverse complement strand
GAGGAATTGGCTGGCTAATCGGCCGGAGAAGGCGAATTCGGAAGCATAAGGTTCGCGCACTCGCTGCCCAAACAGAGCGCGGGTCATAGGATAGAGCAGATTTGTAAGGAGAATGCCTTCGAACTTGTGCCGGCGGTAAATCGGCGCTACAAAATCGAAGTGGTCGCGATAAATCGGGCGCAGCAGGTTCGCGACCCCCTCAGCCTCAATGTTGGCGGACTCCGGGCAGATCACGGTGCATGCTTTCGCGCGAAGCAATTCGGCGGCCGCCAGTATGGTGCGCAACGCCGCGGCGCTGGAGGGACTATTCCCATACCGCGTGCTGATCGCGTGCAGAGTCCGAAGAGTGTATCCATTGAAGCTGCGATGCAGATCATCAATCGACGCCCCCATAATCACATCGGGAGTGCCATCGTTCGATCCGCCGTCAGCATTGAGGATGACCGCTCGCTCCCGCGGGAACGTCTTTACGATCCCCTCCTGGATGGCGCGCATGGCCGGCGCAACCGTCTTGGCGTCGTTGTGCGTGGGCACTCCGACGAGGATGTCCACCTCGCCAACGTCAATCAGTTGGCGAATGAAATCGTCGCTCAGTATGCTCTCGTCTGCCATCTGCTTCGCAGCCATTCAAATCAGATTCGCCGCAGTTTGAACCAGTAAAACTGGTAGGGTCCCATGGTTAAAAGGTATGGCATATCTCCGATGCGCGGGAAGAGATTGCCGCCGAACATCTCAATCAGTATCTTGCCCTTGTAGCGCCGCAGGTCCAGTTCGACCGCCTGCGCGGAACTGGATAGATTGTTCACCACAAG
>QHVR01000686.1 GCA_003223595.1 Acidobacteriota bacterium | reverse complement strand
CGCCTGGCACCCTGTCAAGATTCCGGCAGCGCAAGAGGTCGACTCTAAAAGTGCCAACGCTAAGCGCCCGACACGAGCACGTAAGACTCACGTTGTTCAGCGTGAAAGTGAAACTCGAAGCCTGAGACTTGGGAACTCGTAACCTGAAACCTGAAACTCGAAACTCCCTACCCCTTCTTCCGTCTCTTCAGCGCCGACTGCGCCAACCGGTTCGCCTCCACGTTGAACTCACGCCGCACATGCGAAATGGAGAACTTCAACGAGCGCGCTAGTTTTCGACAGGTCCAATGCAGCGAATACAGCCGCGGGCTGCGGCACTCGTATTCCCCAGTCATCTGCCGCACCATCACCTGGGAGTCGGAATACACGTGCAGTTTCCGCGCCTTGAGCGCGACCGCGTATTGCAGAGCTTCCATCAAGGCTGCATATTCGGCGACGTTGTTGTCCTGGTTCCCGATCCACTTGGCGATGCGCACCGGCCCCCCGGCGAGCCCGCTGACGGCCCCGGATTCCCCAGGCACCCGCCGTCCACATAGGCCACCAGTTCCGTCACTTCAGGCTTTCTCGTTTCACTCTGCCGCGTGTCCCACCCTGTCTCGCCGTGGTTTGGCACAGAAAGAGTAGGAACTCCGATATCTGCAAGATGCGCCATGCTTACTTCACCGTCAAGACGATTATTTGGTTCGCTTTCATCGCTTTGTAGTTGCTGCACCGACTGTGGATTTTATTGTGTAAAAGCCGTTCGTATTAATTCCCGGCAAATCTAAGGTTCCCCTTTACAACCATTTGCGTTTTTCAATTTTCACAGTACTCCGCCTGCAGACTGCACCATTAGTTTGCGTTGACTTTCTTCATTACTCTGGTAACTTTGCCTACGTCGACGGTCGAAAGGCTGGCACAATAAAACGAGCCAGTCCGAAGTAGACTGAGTGATCAGCCAGGCGAGGCGACTCGCAAGGCGACCGGACCTGAAAAAACCGACGGATCTGCGAGGTTCAGTTGGGGTTCGGGACTGCGAAAGCAGTGATCGCATCAAGGGGTCGTTAGCTCCCTCGCAGGAGCTGGCGGCTAGAGCATAACCAATGTCACGGCCCTTTCAATTTTTTCCCTACGTTTTACTCTTACCCTGGCAATTCATCTTCGCGGTGCCGTCATGCGTATCCGGAATGCGCCTCAATGCGCCACTCTGGCGCTTTTGATATTCACTACAGGCGGGATTTCAGCGCAGACCCCATCGCCCCAGGAGTATCCCATGTCCCACGACCGCGCTCACCAAAGCCTGCGAGGCCCAGTGAAGTCTTGCAAAGAGGAGACGACGCTTCCCGCTGTCTCCGACGTTCGCGCCCAGATTCGCTCCGAATACACCACTGAGTTCGACCGGGAAGGCCGCGAGATCAGCACTCGTATGCTTCAATCGGATGGCTCATCATGGATTACGCGTTCTGACTACTCGCCCTCTGGTCAACTCCTGAAAGTCGTCTCCGGTGTCGAGGGAAAAGCACTAACGAAGACCTCTTACAGATATGACGATCAGGGCCGCCTTCAGAAAATTGTCCCGGAGAGTCAGGGCAAGGTCCCGATCGTGTCTCAGCCAATCGCCTTCCACTACGACCAGCACGGAAGAAAGACGAGCACCGAGACCTCAACCGCCGCGGACTACCGTCCAACACGGCCACTGGAGGCGGACCATTCGAATCACTGGGCCTGCCCCCCAACCTTCCCGGCGGCGGGACCTCGACCACCATCTACGACGAACACGATCGCCCTACCGAAGTCGAAGTGCGTGATGCCAAAGGCGAACTGGTGATGCATGCCACCCGCACCTATGACTCACAAGGGAGAGTTACGGCCGAAAAGCAATTCCATGACAACTTCGCGCCGATGTTTGCTCCCGAGACGCAGGAAAAGATCCTGCAGGAGTCCGGCCTCTCATCCGAACAGCTTGCGACACTCCTGCAAGCCGAGTTGCCAAAACTAATGGGCGGGCACACGGAAGCGTACACGATCAGCTACGCCTACGACGTCCACGGCCGCATCTCGCACACCAGCCGTCGGATTTTCAACCGGCAGGATGAAATTGACACCTCCTACAACGAGCACAGCGACATAGAATCCGAAATTACTCGCAGCACGGAAATACCTGCAGACGGAAGTCCCAGTCCGGGCCAGCCGCCGTACTCAGAAATCCGATACTCGTATCGATACGATGAGCACGGGAACTGGACCGAGAAGACCACGACCTATCGCTCAAGCCCCGACGAAAACTTTCAGTCCCCTTCCACCATCAAACGCACCTTAACGTACTACTGATCACGCCGCCCGAGCGCCAGTGTGCAGTGAACGAGGGGGGTACTACAGCTTTGGGTGTAGTACCGGTACGCGCATCCGCCACAAATCTATGGCGCATTTTGGCGCTTTACGTGGTTAGCTTCTTGTGCTTGCAGCGCAGCTGTCAAGCAGCCGAGCTCAGCTTTGTTTTGTCGTCGAGTTTTCCTTGTTGTGGGGTATGGAAGGGATGGTATACCCCACAGCGAACGCGCAAGGTGGGCCTAGCGAAGGTGGTGCTTATGCGCAAAATGGTCTTGATCGCGGATGACAATACATTTATTCGGCACGCCCTGTTCGAACTCTTCAAACGGGAACTCGATTTTGACGTGTGCGGAGTTGCCGAGAATGGTCAGGAGGCAATTGAACTAGCAGCCCGCTTGCGTCCTGACCTGATCGTGCTCGACCTTTCCATGCCTGTGATGAACGGTTTGGATGCGGCGCTAGTTCTGAAGCGTCTAATGCCCTCCGTTCCTCTCATGATGTACAGCGCCTTCGACGACAGATCTTCCGAGCGCCGGGCACGCGCGATTGGAATCTCCGAGCTGGTATCGAAATCCGAGCGCTTCTCTGTCCTGGTGGACAAGGCGCGCGGACTGGTTTACCCCAAAGCCGCCTGATCCTCACTTGGTCCGGCGCTTAAGCCAGTCAACCTCAGCAGCAAGATCAGCCAAGGCCGCTTCACAGGAGAGTGATCATGGAAAGCCGCCGTATGGAAGAACTACGATTTGAGCTGACTGAACTCCTACACAAGCAGAACGAAGTGCTGGAGTCGCGCATGTTAGGCAGCGCCAGCGAGAGCGACTTGCTGGAATACGAGATAAGACAGGAAGTCGTTCACGAGCTATGTAACAAACTCGCTAACTCCGCGGAGGCTTAGCGGGACGCCCGCGAAGCTTCGTGCTCGGGACTCCGCGCGG
This sequence comes from Acidobacteriota bacterium, assembly GCA_003223595.1. GTDB lineage: Bacteria > Acidobacteriota > Terriglobia > Terriglobales > Acidobacteriaceae > Sulfotelmatobacter. Next base: position 423 of record QHVR01000686.1, on the reverse strand, counting down.
CTGTCCGGGCGAGGTTTATGTGGGGACAGCCGCCATCGGCTGTCCAGTCGAGCGAAGCTCGACCGGTTTACTCAGCCCACATTCTCCCCGGCTTCGCCGGGCCGGACAGCCCATGGCGGCTGTCCCTACATGTGTACTGCCGAACCCGGCGCCCTAAGTTCGCTGGAGAGCCAATGAGAACCCTTACGCACCCGCGTCACTTCTCATGAAATTCCGCCCAAGTCCCCGTCTTACCTTCGTAGATGCGTATGTTGCACTGCTTCGGCGCCATGTGCGCGAAGACCATGCTGAAGGGCTGCGCCTCGCTTATTTTCGCCACGTCCATCGGCGCACGCACCAGGTCCTGTTGCGGCTTGTATTCCCCCGGCTTCACATTCTTGTTGATGACCAGCGTCCAGCGATTCTTCGCCGGGATCAGATACA
>QHVR01000685.1 GCA_003223595.1 Acidobacteriota bacterium | reverse complement strand
TTCGCGAACCCAAGCGATCCCTCCTTGCAGAGCGAAACCCGACAGCAGATCTTTTCTCGTAGACAACTCATCGGGCAAATCGCTCGCCGAACGCAAACTGCACGCTGGGTTCAGAACCAGCGTAGTGTGCGGCAGGTCCTGCAGCAATGCTCTTTGCGGCTGCGGCACCAGGTGAAGCGGCAACTCCTCCAGCAGGCAGTAGTAACGGTCTGGCGGGAAGGTCGCGGCATAGGTTTGCCGCTGCCCTCCCATCAGAGACGCCATCCACTGCAACCACGTCGAATTGTTTACCGGCGTAGCCATCCGTTCAGCGTAAATCGGCTATCCGCGAAGAGCCGCGACGCGCACTTCACCGGAGTGATCTCGTGCAACACCTCGCAGGGGAAGAACACAATCTGGTTCTGCTGCGGAATGATGGTCTGATACGTGCCTTCGCTCACGTATTCACCGTTTTGCAGACGGGCATCGTGGATCCGCAACTCCCCGCCTTCGAAGCCGCGTGGTTCGCGATGGAAGAAGTAGACGAACGTGAGATAGCGCGACGCCACCCGCTCGCTGCCGTTGTCGCTATGAAAGTGGAAGAAATCGCCTTCATTGCTGGCCGTGACCTGCGCCTCCACGCCTGCGATGGTGAACTCTTCCATCCCGAGTTTCCCCAGTACTTCTGGCAGGGCAGTGCGGATGCGGTCGAGCATTAAATCCTGGTACTTGCCTAGGTCCATCAAGACCCGTGAGCTGCGATGCTCGTAGTTCACGACCCCTCCTTCGGAATGAGGAGAGATGACTTCGCTGGCCTCGAACTCCGCCTCGTGATCCAGGATGAAACCCGTGAGTTCCGCCAATTCCTGCGGGGCGAGGAACTCGTCCAGAACCACGCATTCAGCCGGAAGCTGCTGCGGGCGTTCTGCTGCCGCAACGCTGGTCTGCGAAATTACCGTTGAGGTTGCGGCGTGAGGCGGTTGAGGTCCTTTCGGATCACTCGTCGGCACCGTCGGAGTCAAAGGCCCGGTTGCCGGGGCTGGCTGCAGCGGCGCCGGCTTGGGTCCTGTTGGAGGCTGCGGGTCCTTGGGCCCGAGATACTCCGTAACCGGCCGCTTGCTCTCGACCACGCTCGAAGTGCCGCCTTGCTCCAGGATGCGGTCCACAATGCTGCCACCCAGCACCGCAAACGCACGTTGCGCAACCACTTCTCCTACGGACGAAGCGATCGCAGTTCGAACGGCTTCCCGCATATTCGGGTTTGCACCACTGCCCGCATTGGCGTGCTGAAGGATGGCGCTCAGCAGCGCCCGCTCCTGCGGACTCAAAATTCGCTCATCTTGCAGCAATGTCTGGGAAAAAGAATCAAGAACCTGCTTCGGTGTCATGGCAGACACTCCTCCCTGCGTCGAACGGATCGGGTTGGGGAACCCGCACTGCAGGGGAAGCAGCACAGACAATACAACTTCAAAGCGCGAATCGCCAAGAAAATTCTTGCGGCGAAGAAGTAGAAAGAGGGGGCTGCGTAGCCGACTACCGCGTGACCAGTGCCGACACCATGGATTGGAGAATCTTTACCCCGTCGGTGCCGCCCAACTCGGGTTCCGCGGAGCGCTCCGGGTGAGGCATCATCCCCAGCACGTTTCCTCCGCTGCTGCAGATACCGGCAATGTTCTCAAGTGAGCCGTTCGGGTTTGCCGCCGCAGAAATCCCCCCGGAAGGTAGACAATACCGGAACACGATCCGATTCTCGCGCCGCAACTCTTCCAGCGTCGCCGCATCGCAGAAGTAGTTTCCTTCCATGTGCCCGATGGGAATGGTTAGAACCTGCCCCTTTTCGCACGCATTCGTGAAGGGAGTGTCTATATTCTCAACTCGGACTTGCACGGGTTTGCAGACATACTTCAGGCCCACGTTGCGCATAAGCGCGCCGGGCAGCAACCCCGATTCGCACAGAATCTGAAATCCGTTGCAGATTCCCAGCACCAGTCCTCCGCCTGCGGCAAACTTACGCACCGACTCCATGACCGGGGAAAACTTCGCGATTGCGCCTGTCCGGAGATAATCGCCGTAGGAAAAACCTCCGGGCACAATGACCGCATCGCAATTTTCCAGTTCATGCGATTCGTGCCACAGAAACGTAACCGACTGCTTGGCCACATGCTGGATAGCCCAGTAGGCGTCGTGGTCGCAGTTCGAACCCGGAAAGATGATGACGCCAAATTTCATGCTGCCCTCGGTTTTGTGGGATTGTTTTTAGTTTAGCATGCACAACTTCACCGGACAGGTCTGCGCTTACACAGTCCTGGACATACCCACTCACCCCGGAAAGGCTCGCAAATGCTCGTGAAATGTGAGAAAACTCGCGGCCCGCTACTAACTCCAACTTCACTAAGGAAAGGACAGATCGCACCGCGCGAAGGCCGAACCTATGCTCTTAATCACTGACAAACAGTTACTTCTATGCTTTCCTCTAGCGGTGTTTTCTTGACACACCCACAACATGATTGTATTGTCTCGACCAATCCAAAGCGTCCCGCGACGAATTATGCCTGCGGACGCCATTGGTTCCAGCCTCTACTCTCTTCCCTCTGGCTGGCG
>QHVR01000684.1 GCA_003223595.1 Acidobacteriota bacterium | reverse complement strand
GGAAGCGGTAATGCAGCCTCGGCCACACTGCGCGCAGTAGTGGCAAGCGGGACGACCGTTCAGAGGCTTGGTCAGAATGGCCAGCCTTGATGGTATGCACAAGATGTCCAGCTTGTCGCACGCCTTCTTGATGATGGTTTCAGTGCAGCGAGGCTTCGGAGGCGGCAGGAAAACCCCGTCGGGGGCGCTGGGGATATTTTCCTTCGTCCCGAACACTCCGATGTAAGCTTCCACCTTATCGTAGTAGGGCGCTACGTCTTCGTAGCTGATAGGCCAATCGTCGCCCTGGCCGTCACGGGAACGGACTTTGAAGTCGACGGGCGCCATGCGGAGAGCAATGCGTCCCCAGTGATTCGTGCGGCCACCGACGATGCGTGAACGAAACCAGCGGAACTTCGATCCCGGGGCGGCGACGTAGGGCTCGCCCTGGATTTCCCATGCGCCATTGGGCGCTAGGAACTCGTCATCGAGGCCCTGGCGCGCGTGGCCGCCCACTCCTGCGCCGCGATGCGGCAACTCGTAGGGCCAGACATGCTCTTTGTAATCGCGAGCGGGAATGAGTGGCGGGCCGGCTTCCAGCAGCGCGACGCTTAGGCCGCCTTCGCTGAGCACCTTGGCAGCGGTGCCTCCCGCCGCTCCCGAGCCAATGATGCAGACATCATAGGTTTTTGGAGAACGCCGAACCTGCATGAACCCCGATCTTCCCCCAGAAGAATTGCCGCCGCCGAAGCGGCGGCACCGTGCTCGTTAACTCCAGCGCAAGTTTTCCAGATATTGATAGCTCTTGGTGATGCTCTCGATCGGCTGCTTGGGATGATCGTGCTCGACGATGTAGTGCTTGATTCCGGCCTGCTGCGCGTGCGCGAATATCCGTTTCCAGTCGATGATGCCGCTGCCCACTTCGGTCAGGTCCACGGTGTCGCCGTAGTTCTGCGCGCCACCGCTGGTGATCTTGGGCTTTGTCTTGAGATCTTTCACATGCACCAGCGGAAATCGCCCAGGATACTTTTCAAAATACTTCACCGGATCGGCGCCCGCCGCGACAGCCCAGCATAGATCCATCTCCATCTTCACCAGATCCGGATTGCAGTCCTTAAGCAACTCGTCGTAAGGCAGCTTGCCATTGGTGGGAAGGAACTCGAACCAGTGGTTGTGATAGCCGAACTGCATACCGGCTTTCTTGGTCTGCTCGCCACACTTGTTGAATTTGTCCGAAGCCTGCTTCCAGATGTCCGGAGACTTGCGAAGCTCTTCAGGAATCCACGGGCAGATGATGTAATCCATGCCGACCGTCTTGGAGAATTCTATGACGGACGGGAACTTCTCATCCAGTTCGTCGTATTGCACGTGGGTCGAGGGCGCAGTCAGGCCGTTTTTCTGCAGGATCTGTTTGACCTGCTCTGCGGTGTGGCCGAAATAGCCTGCGAATTCCACCTCTTTGTAGCCGACCTGCGCGACTTTGGCGATGGTGCCGTCGAAATCTTCTTTCATCAGGTCGCGCACCGTGTAGAGTTGCACGCCTATCTTGTTGATTTTGTGCTCGCCGGCTGCCCATCCGAAGCGACTGCTGAAGAGGGTAGCTGCGCTAATCGTGGCAGCGGTTTCCAAAAACCTGCGGCGGTTCACGGCATGGAAACTCATGATTGCTTCCTCCAAAGGGGATCCGCGGGAGCGGAAATCAAATCCGGGAGCATTATACGCGGTAGACGAAATCAGCGTAGTAAAACGTTATTGTAGATCGTGGGACGTAGTTGAGACGCAGCAAAAAAGGGACGCCGAAACGTCCCTTTGCCAAAATCCCGCCCGCTAGGGCTGCTGCACTTGAAGATTGTTGGTGACCTCGAAGGTACCCGGAACTGACTTGGCCCGAATGCCGGCTAAATCCTTGTCGCCTTGACTGTCCACAACGCCTTCCAGCGTTACACGGCCGTTCTTCACGATAATGCGGATGGGTTTCTGCACGCCCATCTCATATTTCTGCAACGCTGGATATTGATAAATCGCTCGGAACAATGCAATACGGATCGCATCATCCTGCGAGGAAGGCGGCAGGACCTCAATCTGGTTGTCTACGCGATCGATGCCTTCAATGTGTTTGATGGAATTCTCCGCATCCGATTTCAACGAAGGCCTGACTACCTGCCCCAGCAGGGTTACGGTTCCACCTTGAACTTTGTACGCGATGTTATCGAAAACACCGAAATACGGCAGCATCAAGAGTTCGTGTCGAACTTCCCGGACTATTCTGTCCTCTGATTTGTTCGAGGTGGCGTTCTGCGCAACGGCAGTCCACGCCATCATCGAAAACAAACTTACAACTGCGACCAGCAGCCTCAATTTCATCCT
>QHVR01000683.1 GCA_003223595.1 Acidobacteriota bacterium | reverse complement strand
TACGGGAACAAGCTTCTAGCTGCTAGCTGCTGTCGAGCTTCTCGCTTTTAGCTATTAGCTCTTAGCCTTTAGCTGTTGGATCCAAGGCACCTCGGCTGCCGGAACTTTTCAATCTCGCCGCGAGAGCCGAAAGCATTCTCATGATTTCCTCAGTCGCTGAGCCGAGGCGATTGAACTCCTCCGCCTCAAGCAATCCCAAGTCTCGGCACAACAGCAGGTGATACGAAACCTCTGCGGCCGATCCCATGGCAATTTGAACGAATCTCGCCATCTCCCGATCCGAGCGTCTGCCGCAGCCCTCGGCCAAGTTCGCCCCAATCGACGATGCAGCGCGCCGAATTTGGCTAGTGATGCCGAATCGCTCTTCTTTGGGGAATGCCTGCGTGTCTCTGTAAATGCACAGCGTCAGACTGTGGGCTTTTTCCCAAACCAGAAGATCTCGGTAATTTCTCATCGCGTCCTCCAGTTGAGCTAAAAGCTAAGAGCTAAAAGCTCATTGCTTAAAAGCTCTTCACAAAATTCTTCCCCGGCATTTGCCGCACTTTGCCGTTTAGCTCCAGCTCGAATAAGGCGGCGAAGATTTCCGAGGAAGACATTTGCGATTCCAGCTTCTCGATGAGTTCATCGATGTGCGTGGCCTCGTCAGCTTTTAGCAGGCTCAGGATTCGCTTTTCGTGAGGAGGAAGCCCGTCGTCTGGAAATAG
>QHVR01000599.1 GCA_003223595.1 Acidobacteriota bacterium | reverse complement strand
AATACGAACGCGTTGTTTGCGGATACCAAGTTCGATCCGTCGATTGAGATTGCCGGGAGTGAAGTTCCAGCGCTACGCCGCAAGACTGGATTCCCTTTCATGAGCTTTGGTTTCAGATCTGCGAAAGGCAAGGCCATTGTGGCGTATTGGCTGGCGGCGCACAGCTTACCGGGCAACAGCTTTCCCGCGTTTTATTCGACGTTCTCTCTGAAGAATACGGGGATTCAACATCCAGTGCTCATTGACGTTGTCTCTGGAGAGATCCGCCCGCTGCAATGGAAGCAGGGTACGAACGACACCTTGGACTCACTCCCGGTGAGCGACAGCATCATGGCGATCACTGATGCCGATTACTTCGACTGGCCAGTATTGCCGGAGGCTCCGAGCTCGCTAAACGCTGTGCTGAAGGGCAGGGCTGTGCAGCTCTCGTGGCAAGTGCACGAGGGCAGTCCGCAACACTGCGTCGTGGAGCGACGCGAGGACTCAGGTGCGGGGCGTGGTTCCTGGAAGCGCATTGGCGAAGTCGCAGCTTCGGTCAGGGAATACAGCGATTCCCAGCTGAACAGGGGACAACAGGTTTCGTATCGTGTGCGTGCAACCAACGATAGTGGCGAGTCCGCAACTTCAAATATTGTTCGCCTCAAAATAGCAGAGTAACAACTCGTCGCCTTGCTAGGCGGAAGAGCTTAGTGCTTCAGGGTTCTTTCACCTTCAGTGTTGCATTTGGCACGATGTCCTCAGATGACCTGCCCACCATGAGGTCAAATGTTCCGGGCACGACGACCCAGCGCATCTCCTGGTTCAGCAGTTGCAAGTCTTCTGGTCCAAGCGTGAACTTCACTGTCTTTTTCTCGCCAGGCTCGAGTGCGATTCGATCAAAGCCGCGCAGTTGCTTGATGGGAGTTGCCACTGGAGTAAAGCGTTCGTGAACGTACAGCTGAACCGTCTCCACCCCAGCTCGGTGTCCAGTGTTCTCGACATCCACACTCACTTGGGAACTGCCTGCGTTGTAAATCTCTCCCGGTGAAACGCGGAGATTGCTGTATTGGAACTGCGTGTAGCTGAGCCCAAAGCCGAACGGATATAGCGGGCTCGCGGGCATGTCGACGTATCCGCGAGTGTGGGTCCATCCACCTTTGACCCAGTATTCCTTGGACGGTGGATAGTCGTAATAGGCCGGTAACTGTCCGACGCCGCGCGGAATCGTGATTGGCAAGCGGCCGGTGGGATTGTAGTCACCAAAGAGGACATCGGCGATGGCGGCAGAGCCTTGCTCACCCGGCTCCCATGCCTCGAGGATCGCCGGCACGTGCTCGGCTTCCCATCGGATCGAGAGAGGACGGCCGTTTATCAGCACTAGAACGGTGGGTGTGCCGGTGGCTTGAATCGCCTTTATTAGATCTTCCTGCACTCCCGTGAGGTCAAGGCTCGCAACGTCATAGCCTTCTCCGTCGGTAGGGGCTTGCTGGTCGTCTGCACCCTCTCGCCTCGCCTGCTCGCCCACCACGACGATAGCGATATCGGCTCCTTTAGCCGCTTGAGTCGCTCGCTGGAATTCGGTTTTGTCCTGATCGTTGACGTTGCATCCCTTGACGTAAGCCACGTGCGCTGCTGGCGAAACCTTGGCCTTGATCCCATCCAAGATTGTCGCCACATGCTGCGGCACAATGCTAGGCGAGTAGTCTCCAAACAGGTTCTCTCTGCTATCGGCGTTCGGGCCAATGACTGCGATCGACTTTACATTTTTGTTGAGTGGCAAAAGACTGCCTTCATTCCTAAGGAGTACGATTCCCTCCCGCGCGGCAGTCAGGGCTAACTGCTGATGCTCGGCAGAATGCATGACCTGCTTGGCGTGCTCCAGATCGACATATGGATGCTCAAACAACCCCAGGCGGAATTTAAGCTCCAGAACACGCCGTACCGCGCGATCGATCAGTGCCATAGGAATTCTGCCTTCCTGCACACTCTCAATCATCGGTCCCATGTAAGCCGGTTCGTACGTAATGTTCAGATCGACGCCCGCGCGGAGCGCAAGAGCTCCTGCTTCCTTCTGCGTGGGGACAATGCCCTCGTAGAGAAGAGTCCCAAACCCCTCGCCCTCGCTGACAACGATTCCCTTGAATCCCAGCTCCTGCCGTAACACATCGTTCATCCACTTCTCGGATCCGTGGGCCGGAATGTCTTCGATATCGGGATAACCAGCCATTACTCCGAGCGCGCCGTTTTTGGTGATGGCTGACGTCCACGGCGGGAGTACGTCCCGACGAAGAGCGCGCTCTGATAAACCGATTGCGCCTCGCTCCAGCCCGCCGAAAGGCTCGCTCTGCGTCGGGAAATCTGTCATGAGGGCGACGACTTTGTCGGGCGCGTCTATATTCGGGCCCTGCGCCCCACGCACAATGGCTTCTGCAATTCGTGAGTACAGGTATGGATCCTCGGTGTAAGCCTCTTCATTCCGACCCATTCGGGGATCACGGTCAAGTTCCAGTACCAGCGTCGAAAGAACATGGATACCGACGGCCCGTGCTTCACGCGCCGAGGACGCGTACACCGAGTTGATGAGAGACATATCGAAGCTGCTGCCCAAGGCCAGCCCCTCGGGAAAGACGGTCGCACCCGAGAGCATGGCGCCGTGAGTTCCTTCCTCATCTTCGAGAAGCGGAATCTTGAGGCGGGTTTGGGTAACCGCGATTTTCTGAAGAGCGTTGAAATATTCGACCTGCTGCTGGAGTCCTTCGCGCAAAATTGTGTCCGCGAGCGTGAAAAAGCCGCTGCCCGGCCCGATGTCATCGGTGTACGTTCCAGCCGCGAATCGTTTGCACGCTTCCATTTTCTCTGGAATGGTCTTGCCCAGTTGATCGACGTACACGCACGGCAGATTGAGCTGACCGACTTTCTCCTTCAAGGTCATTCGGTTCATCAGATCCTGCACGCGGAGCTCGATGGGCTGCTTGGGATCCAGGTAGATGGGTGTATCAATTCTCTGAGTGTGGATACTTAGTGGCGAGGCGAGAAGTGCGAAGACAAACAATCCGCCGAGCAGTTTGGCGAGAATACGCGCCTTCAGTCTGCGAGGACACCATTGCGTTACAGGATGCGGAATATTAGACATGAATGTTCCATAGTCTCGGTCGAACCAAAATCTTTGTTGCGCTAGCCCCGTGCAGCCGCTGGAATCGCCGGTTTCCTTCTGGCTTACTGGATGCTTACTGCAGTGGTGTGGGCTACAACCCATCCACTGCTTCGAGGATCACGCGGGCGTAGCTCGCAGGGATTGTATATCTTTGCGCGACCCCTAGGTCCTCACCTTCGCAGCCCCCTTCGACGGGGACACAATAGGTTGTTTCTTGCTGCTCCTAGATGCAAAAAATGGTGTCGGCGCCGGCGCGAACGCAGTAAGAACAGACCATAACGGGAGCGATAGCGGGAGTGGGGAAATTGACAGAAGCCAGCAAGCCCTGGATAATCTGCAAGTAAGCGGGAGTAGTTCAGCGGTAGAACGCCAGCTTCCCAAGCTGGATGTCACGGGTTCGATCCCCGTCTCCCGCTCCATTTCCCTTAGTTTCTGCTGCCTTTCGCCTTCATCCGGCCCGATTGGCGACTTTCTGCCTCTGTAGTTACTTCCGTGTACCCGGCATGGCAATTCCGTGATTTCGATCACGAACAGCCGTGACGTGCGCCATTTGCCCTTTATAGCGGGTGGACGAAGATGACCTTGAAGATGCGCGGGTTGCAAGCGCCGTCTGCAACTGCCAGTTGCGGACATTTCTCAAGGGGTAGGCAGGAGGTTCTGATGAGTACCGTAGATATCCATGAACCAGAGGTAAAGGGGGTAGAACCGGTAGTTCGCGGCAAGGCGACCGTAATGCCGCGTGCGGAAATGGTCCTGGGACCGCCCCTGCCGCCGAGGCCTATGTTTGCCGACAGCGTCCTCGATTTCGGTGGACAGAGCAAACGCAAGGCCATGGCGACGACTACCTCGTTTATTGTGAATTGCCTGGCTATTTGCATGATGTTGCTGGTCCCCCTCATGTTCACGGAGGAACTGCCCAAGGGTCAGTTGCTGACCATGCTGATTGCTCCCCCGCCACCTCCACCTCCACCTCCACCGGCCGCTGAGGCGGTTCGGAAGATTGTGAAGCAGATCCAGACTGACATGCTCAACACCGGACAGCTCCGCACTCCAACCCGCATTCCGCAAAAGGTCCAGCTGATTAAAGAAGAAGAAGCGCCACCGCCAATGGCCGCCACCACTGGAGTGGTCGGCGGGGTTCCGGGTGGAATTCCGGGCGGGCAACTCGGAGGTGTGATTGGCGGGATCGTCAACGCTACGTCCAACCTTGCAGTGCCGAAATTTGCCCCGGTTGTGCCGCAGCGCGTGCGCATCTCCCAAGGCGTGACCAAGGGCCTGCTGATTCGCCGCGTCGAACCTAGCTATCCCACTCTCGCGCGGGCTGCGCGGGTGCAGGGTGAGGTCATCTTAAGCGCCGTCATCAGCGTCAACGGCGAGATTGAGAACCTGCAGTTAGTGAGTGGCCACCCAATGTTGGTGCCGGCTGCACTCACCGCCGTAAAACAATGGCGTTACAAGCCGTATCTACTGAATGGGCAACCGACAGAGGTTGAGACCACGATTACCGTAATCTTCACTCTGTCGTCTTGAGGGGGAACGGCGCGGTCTGGGAGCGCCAGGAGTCTAAACAATGCCTGCTGAATATACTTATCGCGTTTCGGCTTGGTGGACGTCAGGCCGCACTGGATTGGCCAAGTGCGAGTCCTCCCCCAACACGATCCATTTCTCCGACGCCGCGGAACTGGGCGGTCTGCAAGGTCGCTGGACTCCTGAGCAACTGCTGCTTTGTTCGTTGGCAGGTTGCTTCACAACAACTTTTAACGATCTCGCCCACGCCGCCAAGTTCGAGTACGTCGACCTCGAAGTTGAGATTGAGGGCTCGGTTCATCGTACCCGTGCGGCGGGATGCAATTTTACCGAAATCCTGATTCGTCCTCGCTTAACCGTGCCTTCCGACGGACTACGTGAAACCGGGCTTTCGCTTCTGCGACGCACGAAATCGGTTTGCATGATTTCGCGAGCTATTACGGTACCCCAGACGCTCGAGGCAGTGGTGGAAACGGTGAGAGTTCCCGTGGAAGGCTGGGCCAACGATGACGCTGTCGTGAAACTGGGAGTTTAACCGACCCTTGAACCCGAGAAGGGGGTGAGTATGATGTTCTCCTACAGGCTGGTGCGCTTAATTGAATCGCACGCCGATGCGCTCGCTGCCGGGTTGGAAGAGAAAGTGCAAACGAATTGCCTGAGCGCTCATTTCCGCGAAATTCCCGTTCATGAACTCAGAGAGCGTGTCTACGAGATTTACCGTCACCTGGGCGAATGGCTGCTGGGCAAGAACGAACTGGATATCGAGCACCGCTACAGAGAGATTGGTGCCCGGCGGGCCCGCCAGCACATTCCACTCAGCGAGGTGGTTCAGGCGATTGTCCTCACCAAGGAGAATCTCTGGGATTTCCTGAAGAGCGAAGCCGTGATGGACCGGGCCATTGAAATCATGGGGGAATTGGAATTGCTGCAGATGCTCGAGATGTTTTTCGATCGGGCGATTTATTATGCCGCGGTGGGGTATGAAGACGAAGTCGCCCAAGCTTCGCGATGTGGCGAACTGAGGGCAGTTTAGGGAGCGGAACGGATGTCGATGTCATGGGAAATGGAATACAAAAAGCGTCTCAAGACCGCAGACCAGGCGCTGGCCTGCGTGCAGTCCGGGATGCGAGTCTACATTCAGCCCGGCTGTGCCGAGCCTGAGACGCTGGTCGAAGCCTTGATCCGGCGCGCGCCGGATCTGTTCAACGTAGAAATCGTCCACATGATGACCATGGGCTGCGCGCCCTATGTGGCCCCGGAAATGGCCGGCCACTTCCGGCACAATGCCGTGTTCATCGGCGCTAACGTGCGCGAGGCCATCAACGACGGCCGCGCTGATTACACGCCTATCTATCTCAGCGAAATCGAAGGACTGTTCGAGAGCGGCGAGATGCCCATTGACGTGGCTCTGATTGAGGTTTCGCCGCCGGACTCTCACGGCTATTGCAGCTTTGGGGTCGGTGTGGATACTACCCTGACCGCGGCCAAAGTGGCGAAGTATGTTGTCGCGCAGATCAACGACAACATGCCGCGTACTTACGGCGACAGCTTCATTCACGTCAACGACATTGACGCGTTCGTGGAGTCTTCGCGGCCGCTGTGCGCGCTGAAAAAGCCCATTGTGAATGATCTTCAGGTGGCCATCGCCCGGAACGTTGCCGGGCTAATTGACGATGGAGCGGTATTGCAGACGGGTATCGGCGGAATTCCCGATGCCGTACTGCCCATGCTGATGGATCGCAAGGATCTCGGGGTGCACAGCGAACTCGTGTCCGACGGCGTGATCCCTCTGATCGAGGCTGGCGTACTCACCGGTGCGCGCAAGAATTTCAAGCCGCGGAAAATCATTCTGGGCTTCGCTCTGGGCACGAAGCATCTGTTCGAGTTCGTCGACAACAATCCGATTTTCGAATTCCATCCTACGGCCTACACCAACGATCCGGGCCTGATCGCGCGCAATGACAACATGGTCGCCATCAACTCCGCGTTGCAGGTCGATATGACCGGACAGGTCTGCTCCGATTCCATCGGCAACCAGTTCTACAGCGGCATCGGCGGGCAGGTCGACTTTCTGCGCGGAGCATCGCGCTCCAAGGGCGGGAAGGCAATCATCGCGATCTCATCCACGGCGAAGAATGGGACTATCTCGCGCATCGTTCCCATGCTCGATCCCGGCGCCGGGGTAGTGACTTCACGCGGCCTGGTGCGCTACGTCGTGACCGAATACGGCGTGGCCTACCTGCATGGAAAATCCATTCGCGAACGCGCCAAGGCACTCATCAACATTGCGCATCCCCAGTTCCGCGAAGGCCTTTACGAATACTGCGAGAAGACCAAGTGGTTGCAGCATCCCCAAGCGGCACAAACGGCAGTTACGAGGTGAAAGCATGCCAGGACCAGCGCGCGGCAATGTGGCCATCGATCTGGAGGAATGCAAGGGTTGCGGGCTTTGCGTCGAGTCCTGCCCGCCGAAGTGCCTCGAGTTGGCTCCTGAACTGAATCACTACGGCGTGCATGGGGCGCGCTACACCGGCCATGATTGCACTGGATGCGGCATCTGCTTCTATTGCTGCCCGGAGCCGGGCGCTCTGACCGTATACCGGCTGCTCCCGCCGCCCAAAGCTGTTGTCGCAGCACAGGGAGGCGAACATGCGCCAGCTCTGTAAAGGCAACGTTGCGGTGATCAAAGGCGCAGTGCTCGCCGGATGCCGGGCGTACTACGGATATCCCATCACTCCGGCCAGCGAAGTCGCCGAAGCCGCTGCCCTTTACCTGCCCGAAGTCGGCGGCACTTTCATTCAGGCGGAGAGCGAGACCGCTTCCATCAACATGGTCTACGGCGCCGCTTCTGCCGGCGTTCGCGTCATGACGGCTTCCTCCGGCCCCGGTCTGAGCCTGATGCAGGAGGGCATCTCCTATTTGGCGGGCGCCGAACTCCCCTGCGTGATTGTTGACGTGATGCGGGGCGGCCCGGGGCTGGGAAACATCGCTCCCGAGCAGAGCGATTACTTTGCCATGGTTAAGGGCGGAGGCCACGGCAACTATCGCAATCTTGTACTCGCCCCCGCCTCGGTACAGGAGATGGCCGATCTCACGGTCCTGGCCTTCGAACTCGCGGACAAATATCGCAATCCCGCTATCGTCCTGACCGATGGTTTCGTTGGACAGATGATGGAGCCGCTCGAGCTGCAATACCGCGACATCATTGCTCCCGAGAAACCCTGGGCGGTGAAGGGAACTGCCGAGACTCGCAAGAACATGGTCACCTCGATATTTCTGGAGCCCGATGATCTGGAAGCGCACCAGCGCCGCATGGAAGCGAAGTATATGAGGGCGCAGAAGGCTGAGACCCGTTGCGAAGAATAC
>QHVR01000682.1 GCA_003223595.1 Acidobacteriota bacterium | reverse complement strand
AATGTGGGCATGACCGGCTTGAATCCGTTGACGATCTTTGCGCCGGGATCAAGAATCGATTCGCGAATATAGTTTTCATCGGCGGTGACGATGCGCCCATCCTGAAGCTGCACGGGTTTGCCAAAGACGCCTTGCAGGCTGGGTCCTCGCCCCTGAGTATCGCTTCGATGACAGGTGGCGCATCCGAGTTCAGCGAAAATCCTTTCCCCGCTGGCCGAGAGCGGGCCCGTGTTGCCGCCGCTCATCCAGGCCTCGTACTGCGCAGGTTCCATCACCACGATTTCACCGATCATTCCGGAGTGCTGGGTGCCGCAATATTCAGCGCAGAAAAGATGATAGGTGCCCGCTTTGGTGGCATGGAACCATGCCGTCGTGTAGCGGCCGGGGAGCACGTCCTGCTTCATGCGGAAGGCAGGAACGAAGAAGCTGTGGATGACGTCTTGCGAGGTCATAATGAGGCGGACATCGCGGCCCACGGGGACGTGAAGTGAGTTGATCTCGCGCTGTCCTTCGGCATGTTGCAGCTTCCACATCCACTGCTTGGCGACCACATAGACGTCGGTGGAGTCGCGGGGAGGCGTACGGCTGTGGAAGTAGACGACAGCTCCCCAGACAAAGATCACCATGAAAACGCCGAGCGGAATAATCGACCAGGTGATTTCGAGAGGGATGGAACCCTCGATTTGTTCAGCCAGAACGCCCCGGCGGTGGCGATAGCGGGCGGCGAAGATCACGATGGCAGTGAATACCAGCAGCGTCATCATTCCCGACACGATGATCAGGAAGATGTAGAGGGCATCGACATTGCCCGCCGCGGTCGAGGCCCGTGCGGGCCATAATGGGAAATTATCGAACATATCCGGTTGGCTTCAGTCCTGCGTGACCCGATTTCGTGTCGTCCCACGCTCTGCGCGGCGCGATGCGTTCCAGGCGGAAGAGAATCAGAAGCAATCCGCCCAGAAGTACGATGGTGAGCCCGCCCCCGAGCTTCAACATGTTGCTCACGACCGCGCCGTATTTGCCCGTCGCGGGATCGTAGTGGTAGCAATACAAGAGAACTTGATCGACGGCGTTGCCGATTTTTTCGTGCGAGGCCTCGACCAGTCCCATGCGCAGGTCTTTTGGCGGAAAGTCCACACCGTAGAAGTAGCGTGAGATGTGGCCCTGGGGAGTCAGGACCATGATGGCGGTGGCGTGCGCGTACTGGTTGCGCGCGGCGTCGTATTGATACTGGAACCCGACTGCCTTCGTGAGCGCGTTGATCGAGTCGGGTGAGCCGGTTAGGAAGTGCCATCCGGTGGCGGCACCAGGGCGCCCGTAGCGTTTGATGAATTCCGCTTTTTTGGCGGCCGCGTCGGCGGTGGTCTCTTTGGGATTGAAGCTGACGGTCACCACCTCGTACTCATTGCCCACGTCGAACTTGATCATCTTCATGGCGCCGCTTAGTCCGGCGAGCGCTTCGCCGCAGAGCATGGGGCACTTGTAGTAGACGAGGTTCAGGATCAGCGGCTTTTTCGCAAAGTAGTCGCCCAGCTTTACGGGCTTGCCGGTGTCGTCGGTGAAGGCCAGATCGGGCGGGACTTGGGCGTCCAGGCGCTGCTCGATGCCTACGTTTTCCAGATAGGGAGGACGCACGCTGGCTGGCGGGGACATTATGCCTTTGGTCATTCCCTGGGACCACGCTGCAGTGGCCAGCATGAGGAAGGTCGCCAGCATGCGAACGGATCTCATCGAGTTTTCTGCTGCGGCCGCCTCGCTTCGCTTCGGCTGGACAGCCCAAGGGGCTGTCCTTACGTGGTTCGATAAAAACTTCGAATTGTGGTGCTGCTGCTTCACTGTTTGGGGCCCTTTTTGTTTGGCTGAGCTGCGCTGGCTGCTTGGCCGGCTTGGCGAACCGGCAGGCCTTGCTGGGCTAGCAGGTCCATGGCCCGGTCGATCGGGATATGGACTGTGCCGGCGCTCTGGTCAACCCAGCCGTAGGTGCTCAGGGTATCTTCTTCGTGTTTGCGCACGTCATTCAGTTCCGTACGCTCGTTGATTTCCAACTGGGGAGCAGGAAATTGATCCTGCAGGTATTTCTGATAATCGCCGTTATATTGCGGAGGAATGCGGCGCGTATCGGAAGGAATATTTTTTACGAGGGGGCTGACCGGCGGCTGTCTGGTCTCGTAATGGTTGTCGAGGTAGTGATAGACGCCCTGCACGATGAAGTGGGCGATGCCTCCGGCGACGAGGAGACCCAGGAGGAAATACAATATTCCAGCGACGCCGATGTCGCGGCGCTCGTAATCGCCGTGTCCGGGTACTTTCTCGTGTTTGAGATCGTGGTTCATGCGATGTCAGGAATTCCCCGCGAATGAGTTGGATCAATGAGTTGGATCGATCTCCAGAACTTCTCCGGCTGAGGGATCAAAGGCCGGCAGCAAGGGTAGCGAACCCAGATTGCGGAAGAAGTACGCCAGCCAGAAGCCCCCGATGGCGATGGGAACGACGAAGTCGGCGATGGTTATGCCGAGTCCCTTCATGAAATTGGGTTCGATGATCCAGAACAGGTCGACCCAGCGCATCAG
>QHVR01000598.1 GCA_003223595.1 Acidobacteriota bacterium | reverse complement strand
GCTGAGCGTTTTGCTGTCGCTGATCCTTTACGTGATCGGCCGCTGGAGGCGCTAGCTGCCGCGACGTGCGTGGCCGTGTTCCGTGGTTTGACATCGCGAGACTGCTCCCAGTAAATTCAGAAGCCACAGTTCTTTCAGCTCTTTGAATTTTCTGCGGAACGCGCGTCTTCGCGAGAGCGAAGACAGGGAAGCGGGTGCAAATCCCGCGCTGCCGCGCAACTGTAAGCGAGGAAACCGCCTCCGGCCACTGGGCCCGAACCCGGGAAGGCCGTAGGTTATCTCCGGATACAACATCCTTACTCGCAAGCCAGGAGACCGGCGCATTCCGTACTCGTTAACCTCTTTCGCGTGCCAAGGAGGCCAGAATGCGCGTTCGTGTTCTCTATTTTCTTCTTCTCTCCATCGCGGCATCAGCCAGCGAACTCAATGTAAAAGTCATTGACCCCAGCTCCGCGGCAGTCTCAGGGGCTCACGTTTCGCTGATCCGGGGGAGCGATTCGAAAGTGCTCAGGACGGCGGTGACATCGGCCGAAGGGACGGCGCAAATAGCCCTGCCGGATTCCGGATCATTCCGGGTCAGAGTTCTCGCCCCGGGCTTTGCCGCAGAAACCCTCGACGTTTCCGCCCAACGCGAAGTGACTATCAAGCTGCGTCTCGCACCCACATCCGAAACCGTGGTGGTAACCGCCACGCGCACTCCAGTCACGGGCGAAGCGGCCGCTGCTGACGTGAATACGCTGACCGCCGAGCAGCTCACGACCATGAATCCGGCCGCGGCTGCGGACGCACTGCGCTTTTTGCCGGGTGCTCTCGTCAATGCCGCGGGACAGCGCGGCTCGCTCACCTCCTTGTTCGTCCGCGGGGGCGAGTCGCGATACAACAAAGTCATTGTCGATGGGGTCACGGTCAACGAGCCGGGTGGGACTTTCGACTTCGGCACCCTTCCGCTGAACGAGGCTGGACGCCTGGAGTTCGTTCGCGGCGCTCAAAGCACGCTGTATGGGTCCGATGCCATGACTAGTGTGGTTCAGGTCTGGACTCGGACCGGCAACACTCGTGTTCCTGAACTGCGCCTGGGCGCAAGCGGCGGAAATTTCTCGACGGCGAGCGGAGATGCTTCCCTGGCGGGCGCCCACGAGCGCTTCGATTACAACCTGTTCGCGGATCAATTCAACACGGCCGGAGCGTGGACGAATAACGCCTACTCCGATTCACTGCAGGGCGCCAATGTGGGCGCGGCGCTGAACGATCGCACCTCGCTGCGCATTCGTTTCCGGCATTCCAATTCGCACACAGGCGTGCCGGGGGAATGGAATTTCAATGGGACTCCTCTGCAGCCGCCGAATACCAGCGATTGGTCGCAGCTCAACAATATTCTCGGAAGCGCCGAGCTTGCGGTGCGAGCTCCCTCAGGCTGGGAGCATCACCTCACCGGCTTCGACTATCTCTATCGCTACTACGAACTCAATGCCAACGGAGATCCTGCGCGCGTGTTCGATTTCCCCTCGAATGAGGTTGACCGCATCAACCGCGCCGGAGTCGAGTACCAGGGAGACTATTCCGAACGAGCCTGGTCGCACACGACGTTTGGCTATCGGGTGGAAAACGAAAACGGCTTCGTGGGAAACCTCGACTATCCGCCGCAGACCCACGGACAGCGCCTGAACAACGAGGCCTACGCGCAGCAGCAGGTCATTGTGGGCCGCTTCGATTTCATTGCCGGAGCGCGCTTCATTCATAACAGCGCCTTCGGCAACACAGGCGTTCCCCGCGTGGCCGTCGCCTGGCAGGCGTTGAGAGGCGCAGAGGTGGTCTCCGGAACGCGCGTACGCTTCTCGTATGCGACCGGATTCAAAGAACCGCGGCTGGAAGAAACCTTCGCCGGCCCTCCTTACACGCAAGCCGATACGGCGCTCAAGCCCGAGCGCTCGCGGTCGTTCGAGGCCGGACTGCAGCAGAACTTTTTGCACGGCCGTTACCTGTTCACCACGACCTATTTCAACAATCTATTTCACGACCAGATCAACTATGTGACCGTCGATCCCGTGAACTTCATTGGAGAATATAGCAATGTGAACCGGGCGCTGGCTCATGGCGTGGAAGCGGAACTGCAAGCGAAACTGCATTCGCGGCTACTGCTGGACACGGCGTACACCTATACATCGACGCAAATCCTGGTGAACCCCGCGCCGATCAGTTCTCTCTACAATCCGGGACAACCGCTGCTCCGGCGCCCGAAGCATTCGGCGACTGTTCTGTTGTCCTATCTGGGGTCCCGGTGGGGAGGAAATGTCTCGGGAAGTTTCGTGGGACGCCGCCCCGACTCTGATTTTCTGGGCTTCAACATAGATCACGCGGCAGGATATGTTCGTGCCGATATAGGCGGATGGTATGCCATCCATCCGCGCCTCACCGTGTTCGTCAATGTAGAGAACGCCCTGGATCGCCGCTACAACGAAGTCGTAGGCTACCCCGCACTGCCGATCAACTTCCGTGCCGGCTTCCGCATTCGAGTGGGAGGAGAGTGAGGTAACAAGGAGCGCGAACAAACAAATCAGAGAAGGGGAATGACGGGGAACCCGGAAACTCGAAACTCTCTAACTCGCCTCTTCCGGCACGCGAGGCAGCGGCAGGGGCATGGAGGCCGCGTTCTTGGCTCCGAAATACTTGGTGCGGGCCAGCAACAACTTCTCGATCTCCCGCTCCTGTAAAGGCTGCTGCCGCCCGAGCAAATGCGTGACGAGAGCGAGATCTGGGCAAAATGCTCCACGGTTTCCATCTTCATGTAGGCGTGCTCGATGGTGTCGCCGTAGGCCACAACCCCGTGATTGGACATCAGAATGGCATCGTACTTGGGAACGTAAGGCTCAAGGCTTTGCGCCAATTCGGCTGTCCCCGGGGTTCCATAGCGCGCCAGCGGAATGCATCCCAAGCCCATTACGACTTCGCAAACCAAGGGTTCCGTCAGGGCAATACCGGCTGCGGCGAACCCGGTGGCGGTCGGGGGATGCGCATGCACGATAGCCTTCACGTCGGCGCGCGTGCGGTAAATCATCAGTTGCATCCCGATCTCGCTGGTGACATGGCGGCGTCCCGCCACCTGTTTGCCTTCGAGATCTACGATGACGAGGTCGGCCGGGCGCATCGATCCCTT
Organism: Acidobacteriota bacterium; assembly: GCA_003223595.1. GTDB lineage: Bacteria > Acidobacteriota > Terriglobia > Terriglobales > Acidobacteriaceae > Sulfotelmatobacter. The sequence continues at coordinate 12,710 of QHVR01000598.1, read as the reverse complement.
GCTCAGGCCGGTCGGCGTCACCAGGATTCGGTCCTGCCTCAGCCGTACGGAAAGATTACCGTCCATGGCCGCCACGAAACCTTTTTCGTGCAGCGTTCGCCCGTATCGGACGATTTCTTCCCTGTGTTTGCGTTCCGTAGGCATTCCTTACCTTAAGGGGGAGTTGACAAAAAGCGAACCGCAGGCGGCAACGGCATACTATCAGCCCTCTCCACCGCACACAATCCATTTTCAACGAAAATTGCCCGCAATTCCACTCGGAAGTGCGCGCCAATCCGCCTTCTCCCTATAATCAAATGCCGTGCTGGTTTCCGATTTTGATTACAAACTGCCGGAAGAATTGATCGCCCAGCATCCCCTGCCGGATCGAGCCTCGTCGCGCCTATTGCACCTCTCAAAGTCGACCGGTTCCTTCGAGGATCGCCAGTTCCGTGATTTCCCCAGCCTTTTGCGCCCGGGAGATCTGGTCGTCTTCAACAACACCAAAGTATTTCCTGCGCGACTCTATGCTCGCCGGCAGGGTCTTAAGTCTCAAGCCCTGAGCCCACGGAACCCGGCCTCGCGCGAATTTCTCCGCGGCCGAGTCGAGGTCCTGCTCACCCGCCAATTGCAGGACGAGCCCAACGATTGGGAATGCCTGGTCCGCCCGGGCCGCAAGATCGCAGTGGGCGAGCGTTTGTTTTTCGGGCAGCAGGATGAGCTGCAGGCGGAGGTAATTTCCCACGGTGAGTTCGGGGAGAGGCGCATTCGTTTCGCGCCGGCCGCTGATTTCTTCGCCATAGTCGAGAAGATCGGTCACATCCCGCTTCCGCCCTATATTGCACGTCCGGATTCGGCTGCGGATCACGACCGCTATCAAACCGTGTACGCCCGCGAACGAGGCTCGGTGGCTGCTCCCACGGCCGGGCTGCACTTCACTCCGGAGATCCTAGCCCAACTGGCTCAGCACGGGGTGGAGCAAACACAAATCACCCTGAACGTCGGCTTGGGAACCTTCCAGCCCATCCGCGCAGAAGAAGTCGAAACACATAAGTTGCACTCGGAGAAGTATTCCATCTCACCAGAAGGCGCTGCCGCGATCCAAAGAGCCCGGGCGGAGTCCCGCCGCGTGATCGCCATCGGCACGACCACCGTTCGTACCCTGGAATACGTCGCCCAGCAGAACTCCGGCGGAGTGCTTGCCGGCGCCGGAGAAGCCAATCTCTTCATTTATCCGGGATTTAAATTTCAGGTCGTCCAAGGACTGCTTACGAATTTTCACTTGCCGCAATCGACGCTGCTCATGCTGGTGTGCGCCTTCTCTGGAACACAGACGGTGATGCGAGCCTACGGTCACGCAGTGGCGAGCCATTATCGCTTTTATTCGTATGGCGATTGCATGTTCGTGGAGTAAACCTGAATTGCAGAACCAGTATTTTGCAGTATGTCCTACAGTATTTCCATCCTTCACATTGCGGCAGCGTGAGGGAGAACCTAGAGGAACGCATTCAGCAACTATGTTCGCAGTTGGCGGCAACTCATGTGACGAGGAGCACGCCGGTAATGCATGGAGTTGCGGAATGCGCTGAGCGATCACATTCGTCAGCTTTCGACAGCGAGTTGAAGACTACCGCGACTCTCTCAATCCAGCTCCAAAGAAAGGAGACACTGGGGTGTTGGATGAGCAGGAGAAGCACCAGGTCAAGGAACTCTGCGAGCACATTGCAAAAGAACAGGACCACAACCAGTTTTCAATCCTTATCGCACAGCTTAATCAGTTACTGGAACAATCCGAGCTTCGGACCAAAGCAGCTCGGAAGAATTTGTCTCATTCCCCGAGGAAGTCATCCCGACCCACTCTATAAGCAGTTCCCTACGCGAAGGGCACCCCGGCGAGGTGCCCAACGCAGTACCTCCTGAAAGAAAGTTTCTATAGCGGCCTGCAGGACTAATCCTCATTTCTGAGAAGACTGTGCTGGCGTTCGCGCCGGGAGGAGTGTTCTTCAAAAGAAAAACGGGCACCCGTACGGGTGCCCGCTCTAGCCCATTTGAGATCGCGAAAGCCTTACGCGCGCGCGCCGACGGCTGCAGTCGACTCGCTGGTGGCAGCAGCCTTGTCTTCGCCGTTGGCCTTCTGCTGCTGTTGCTGCTGCGGCTGTCCGCCCTTGCGGATGTCAATGCCCCCCTTGAAGAACGCGCCATCCTCAATGGAAATGCGCGCCGCGATCACATCCCCGGTCAGGGAGCCGTCGCTGCGAATGTCCACGCGGTCGCTGGCTGTCAGGTTCCCGCGAACCTTGCCGAGGACCACAATCTCTCGCGCGTTGATATTGGCCGAGACCACTCCATTACGGCCGACGGTCACGCGATTACCCGAGAGATTGATAGATCCTTCTACCCGGCCATCAATATAGAGAGATTCGGAACCTGTCACCTCACCCTTGATCACCAGCGACTTACCGATGGTCGCCTGATCCGCAGTGGTCGTGGTGACCGGACGCGGGGCGCTGACCGGCTCACTGGCCGTCATTGCTGGCGCACTCGGGGTAGACGTGGTTGGGCGCTCCGGCTCGCCGGGCCGGGCAGGGCTCTGAGGTTGATTTGTGGGCTTCCACATGGGACGTATGGTTCCTTTCCTTGTTGGGATTAGAGCTCTCTGGCCGCACTTTCGTGACCAAAGCGAATTGTACTCCCGAGTCTCATTTTGAGCGCTGTGGAAATCCCTTTATTTCCAACGAAAGTTCCTACCGTGGTACGTACCACAGGTTTGCGGCCCGTGGCCTATTCCTGCTCCTCGAACTGCTCTTTTGTACCCTGTTGCGTGTAACGATTCCCGGAATTAATTTCTGCTCCATACCCTTTTGCCAGTCCGGGCGTTATGCTGAGCGGTGAGCCATGAGCTGTGAGCCATGAGCTATGAGCTATGAGCTATGAGCGATGAGCTATGAGCTAACCACGCGCCTGGCTCCGGTTTCGTAAGAGATCCGCAGGGCGCAATAGGAAATGGGCTTGGTTTGCTCACAGCTCATAGCTCATAGCTCATAGCTAAGGAGCACTTTCATGTCTGATTCCGCCGTTATGACTCGTGTGTCCGTAGGCCGCCCCGAGGCTGGCGAATACGATCCTTACTACGAGCGCTACATCTCGCTCGTTACCGGCACCGATATCCTGGGCACGCTGGAGTCTCAGCGCCGCCAGATGCTACTGCTGCTCTCCGGTTGTGACGAGGCGGACGCCGATCTTCGCTACGCACCCGAGAAGTGGTCGGTCAAGGAAGTACTCGGGCATGTTTGCGATACCGAGCGCATCTTCGCCTATCGGGCTCTCCGCATCTCTCGCGGAGATCGCACGCCCATCGAAGGTTTCGAGCAGGATGACTATGTCCGCAACGGACCCCGGGTGCCTCTTGCCGAAATCATCGAAGACTACATCGCCGTCCGGCGCGCCACGTTGACCCTGCTGCGGAACCTCGACGAGCAAGCCTGGACCCGCCGCGGCATCGCCAACCAGAAGGAAGTAACCGTCCGCGCTCTCGCCTATATCACCGCTGGCCACGAACTCCATCATCGCCGCATCCTGGAAGAAAAGTATTTCCCGGCCAAATAGTCTTACGTAGGGGCGGACGCAGTCGTCCGCCCCGCGAGCAAAGCGAGCGTGGTAACCGCGACTGCACCCCTCAGCTAACGGTGCGTTATGCTGGTAGCCTGATAGCTGCCCCATGCTCTCCGACAGCGCCATCCTGAAACACATCTCCCGCCAGTCCAAGCGTCAGGCTGGATACAAGCAGTTGGTCCGAGAACTGGGCCTGCACGGGGAGGAGCGCCGCCAACTCAACGATCATCTTCATAAGCTGGTGAAAAGTGGGGCGCTCATCCCGGTGGATTCCGACCGCTACGCTCTACCCCAGGCTGCCGCGGACAAGAACCTAGTCGCCGGAAGGCTCACCATGCACCGCGACGGCTTCGGCTTTGTGATCCCGGATGCGAAATCGCTGTCGCCTGCTCTGAAATCCAAACTCGCCGGAGACATCTTTATCCCTCCGCACCAGATCGGCAATGCCATGCACGGGGACCTGGTGCTGGTCGATATCCAAAATGTGCGACCAGACGGGCGTGCCGAAGGTCGTATCGTGCGGCCCGTCAACCGCGCTCACCCTACCGTCGTTGGCACCTTCCACTACAATTCGCGAAGAAACTATGTCACGCCGATCGACACAAAGATCACGCAAGAGATCGTCATTCCCGAAGGAATGGAATTTCCAGAATCCTCTGTGCCCCCTGTGTCCTCTGTGGTGAATGATTCTGAAAGCTCACCACAGAGGCCACAGAGGACACGGAGGAAGAACAAATCGGTTGATCGCGTTCTTGGCGAAGAAGCTGCGCGCCGCGCCGACTGGTCGAACCTCGAAGGGGTAGTCGTCGATGTAGAAATCACCGACTGGCCGAGTGCTACGCAAAGCCCGCGAGGCCGAGTCACAGAAATTCTTGGCCGCGCAGACGACTTCGGCGTCGACGTAGAAATCACCATCCGCAAATTCCACCTGCCGCACCATTTTCCGCCGGCAGTGCTGGAGGAAGCCCAGGGCGTTCCCGCCACCATCCCCTCCAGCGAACTACACCGGCGGCGCGACTTCCGCGAGCTCCCGATCGTGACCATCGACGGAGAGACCGCCCGCGACTTCGATGACGCTGTTTTAGTCCGCCAGCTTCCCAACAACAACTACGAGCTGCACGTCCACATCGCCGACGTCGCCCATTATGTAACCCGGGACAGCGCGCTAGACCAGGAGGCACGCCTCCGCGGCACCAGCGTCTACTTCCCGGATCGTGCCGTTCCCATGTTGCCGCTGGAACTCTCGACCGATATCTGCAGCCTGCGCCCACAGGTCGAGCGCCTCGTCCTTTCATGCATTATGGAGATCGATCACCGCGGCGAGATTGTCGGATACGACCTGTGCGAAGGCGTAATCCGCTCCGCCGAGCGTATGACCTACACCGACGTAAATGCCGTGCTCGAAGGCGATCAGCCGCTGCGCAAGCGCTATGCTCCGCTGGTCTCGACATTCGAACTCATGCGCGATTTGGCGCAAATCCTGAACCGCAAGCGCGAGCGCCGCGGATCGATCGACTTCGATCTCCCCGAGCCAGTGATCGAGTTCGACGAATTCGGCCTGATGAAGTCCATTACGCGCTCCGAACGCAATTTCGCCCATCGCCTGATTGAAGAGTTCATGCTGTCGGCAAACGAAACTGTCGCTCACCATCTCGAGTCTCATCGGGTCGCCAGCCTGTACCGCATTCACGAGAAGCCCGATGCTAAGCGCGTCTACGACTTCGAAACCATCGCCGCAACTTTCGGATATTCCTTAGGCGTGGGCGCTCTCCCCATCCAGCGGGTGCAAATGAAGGCGGACCGCCGCGCCGCCTACGGCACCGGCAAGCGCGTGCGGGACCTCGAGATTCCCAAAGAAGTCCACATCACGCCGAGGATGTACCAGAAGCTGACGGAAAAGATTGCGGGTAAACCGGAAGAGCGAATCCTGAGTTACCTGATGTTGCGCTCTTTGAAGCAAGCGCGTTACTCGGAAGAAAACCTGGGACACTTTGCGCTGGCGGCGCCAACCTACACCCATTTCACCAGCCCCATCCGCCGCTACCCGGACCTGATCGTTCACCGGATTCTGAAAGAACAGCTGAGCAGCGCGGCGAAGGCGATGGGCGGCGCCGTGGAAGAGCGGCCCTTTAGGGCCGCGTCAGGCGTCGTGAAGAAAGAAGTGGCTTCAGCCACAGTGGAAGATGCCCCCAGTCCCTGGTCCAAGCGCCGAGACCATGCAGCCCACCGCCAATCTCAAGCCCCGCTGCGCGGGCCGATCTCCCTTGAAGAATTGCACGAGATCGCCGACGAATCCAGCCAGTCTGAACGCCGCGCGGACGAGGCAGAACGCGAGCTGATGGAATGGAAGAAGGCGAAATTCATGCAGGACCGGGTCGGCGAAGACTTTGATGGCCTGATCACCAGCGTCACCAAGTTCGGATTCTTCGTAGAACTTACCGAGCTTTTCGTCGAAGGGCTGGTCCCGCTTAACACTCTGATTGACGACCGCTACACCTACCGCGAAAACACACGCGAAATCATCGGCCAACACTCGCGCAAGACTTATCGCATAGGAGATCGCTTGCGGGTTCTGGTCGACCGGATCGATCCCGTAGAAAAGAAAATCAACTTCGCGGTACTGGAAGAAGAGCCGAAGCCGCGACGGGGAAAGCGCCGCAAGAAATAGCAGCGAGCCGCTCGTGCGAGATCCCTACCGCAGTCCCACCTGCCCCCGTGCCGATTCGATCAGCTTCGCCGAATCGTAGCCGATCCCGTCCTTAAACACGGTCTCGACGTTTTCGATGTCTTCAATTTTCCTGGAGGGATCGCCTTTGATCACCACCAGGTCGGCCTGCTTGCCGGGTGCGATCGTCCCAATGCGATCCAGTTCTCCGAGATACTGTGCGCCATTGTAGGTCGCGATATGAATGGCCTGTACAGGTGCGAATCCCGCTTCGACCAGCAACTCCAATTCGCGTTGATCGCCAAAGCCCGCAATCACGCCACCCATCCCGGTGGGGTCCAACCCGGCGAGTAATAAGCCGCCGGCCTTGGCGAAGGCAAATTCAAATTCCTCTTCTTTCTTGAAAGCCGCCGGCCAGGGGGACACGTCAGTTCCATACCGGCTTCGAATGGCCGCAGCATCGCTGGACTGCACCCGGTTCTCCAGCAGAAGCATGCGCGCATTGGGCGAGAGGACATCCAGAACCCTCGGCTGCAGAGTAGGACGCCCGGGGAAACTGCCCATTTCAAAGACCGGCAGGGTGGAAGTCATAGCGACGTGCCGCGCAACCAGATCGAGGATCATCTCGTGGACCGGCCCGGTGTTCATGTCGAGCTTGCCCATGAGCACCGCATCTTCTTCCCCCTTGCACTCGCCCGGTTTCCTGGCGGGCAGGAATTCGGAATCCACGATCAAGCCGTGCTCCAGGTCATCAATGCCCAGCGCGGCCGCCTCGCGAAATCCAATCGTGCACAGATGCCCGGTAACTTTCGCGCCCCGCTTGTGGGCCGCCGTGATGGCCGCTGCCAGTTCATCGTGGGTGATGAACATGTACGCTTTGAAGTTGTCGACGCCCTCGTCGAGCCAGTAATTCACTGTCCGGGTCGCGTCTTCCGGACCGGACAACTGATGCAATTGCACGGCCCACGATCCCGCGCCTTCCAGGTACGGGCCGGTGATGTGCATGTGCGGACCGGGCATGTTTCCGGCATCAATCTGCTTCTTGATTTCGAGATCGGTATAGGGCTCAATGGAACCAGTGGTGCGAATGGTCGTCACGCCCGCCGCCAGGTACAGCCGCGGAAAACTGTATGCCATATCGGCGAAGGAAGCCGGCGCGATCGGATAGAACAAGTGTTCGTGCATTCCCACCAGCCCGGGCATTACGCTGTAGCCGTGCAGATCGAGCACCTGTGCGTCCTTGGGAAGATTTGCCCCAGAAGCGTCGCTCACCGACTCAATTTTTCCCTTGCTGAGGACAACCGTCTGATCTTCACGCGGCGCCGAGCCAGTTCCGTCAATAACCCTCACGTGAGTTAGCGCAATGACCGGCGCGTCGGTCCTCACGAAGCTCCGGACTTCTGGCGAAAGCGTCTGCCCCGCTGCACAGCCGAGCATCAGTAACGTCGTGACAACTGTTCGCATGTTCTCTCCTACGCCGCCGAAAGAAAGTATATGAAGTAGAGACTCTGTAGCAACAGCAGCCGACAAGAATGTCGCGAATAAGACCACTGGATTGCACACGCGGGCCCAGCGGTCGGCAGGGCTCGGCGCCGCTTCCCGCCTGTTAGAATCAGTATTGCCCTCAACTCATGGACGCCGCTAAGATCCGCAATTTCGCCATCATCGCGCACATCGACCACGGCAAATCCACGCTGGCGGACCGCCTGCTGGAGCTTACCGGATCGCTGACCGCGCGCGAGATGCAGGCCCAGGTCCTCGATTCCATGGACCTGGAGCGCGAACGCGGCATCACAATCAAAGCCCACGCGGTCCGGATGATGTACACGGCCCAGGATGGCGAGACTTACCAGCTCAACTTGATCGACACGCCCGGACACGTGGATTTTTCCTACGAGGTTTCGCGCTCGCTGGCCTCCTGCGAAGGCGCCCTGCTGGTGGTCGATGCTTCGCAGGGCGTCGAAGCGCAAACCCTGGCTAACTCTTACCTGGCGATCAATCACGGGCTGAAAATCATTCCCGTCATCAACAAGATCGACCTGCAGAGCGCCGACATTCCCCGCACAAAAGAAATGATCGAAAGCGCCGTCGGACTGGATGCGACAGACGCTGTCCTCATCAGCGCCAAGACCGGCCAGGGCGTTCCCGATGTGCTCGAAGCGATTGTGCGGCGCGTGCCGCCTCCCAAGGGCAATCCCGAAAACCAGCTGCAGGCCCTGGTTTTCGATTCCTGGTTCGACGCCTATCGGGGCGTGATCGTTCTCACGCGCGTTTTTCAGGGAACGCTGCGCAAGGGACAGCGAATCCGCCTGATGTGGAATGGCACGACTTTCGATGCGGAAACCCTTGGGGTCCTCACTCCCAAGCCGGTCGAGATCGAGCAGCTGCAGGCTGGGGAAGTGGGGTTCCTGGTTGCCAACATCAAGAATGTCGCCGACACCAAGATTGGCGACACAATCACTCACGACGGCAATCCCGCCATCGAGCCCCTGCCCGGCTTCGAAGAGATCAAGCCCATGGTGTTTGCCGGGCTGTACACCGTGGACGCCCACGAGCACACGCAACTGCGCGAGGCGCTGGAGAAACTGCGGCTCAATGACTCGTCATTTTTCTTCGAGCCGGAAAGTTCAGTAGCCCTGGGCTTCGGCTTTCGCTGCGGTTTTCTCGGCCTGCTTCACATGGAAATCATCCAGGAGCGCCTCGAGCGTGAATTCAATCTCGACCTGATCACCACCGCGCCCGGCGTGCGCTACAAGATCACCAAGACCGATGGCGAAGTGGTCGAGATTGACAATCCCTCGCGCTGGCTCAATCCCAGCGAGATCGCCAAGGTGGAAGAACCCGTCATCCTGGCGACTATCCTCTCCGGGGAAGAATACGTGGGCGGAATTTTGGCCCTGGTCGAAGAAAAGCGGGGCAAGCAGAAGACGTTCGAGTACGTAGCCTCCACCCGGGTGATGCTGCATTACGAATTGCCGCTGAACGAAATCGTGCTCGACTTCTATGATCGCCTGAAATCGGTGTCCCGGGGCTATGCCTCGCTCGACTACCATCTCGCCGGCTATTGGGATTCGCCCATGGTTAAGCTCGATCGACATTCTGGTGGCGGGCGAGCCTGTGGACGCCCTGTCCATCATCGTGCACCGCGACTTCGCCTACGAACGCGGCAAGGCCCTGGTTTCCAAAATGCGCGAACTGATCCCCCGGCAGATGTTTGAAGTCCCCATCCAGGCCTCCATCGGCGCCAAGATCGTCGCCAGAGAGACCGTACACGCGATGCGCAAGAACGTGCTGGCCAAATGCTATGGCGGCGACATCAGCCGCAAACGCAAGCTCCTGGAAAAACAGAAAGAAGGCAAGAAGCGGATGAAGCGGATCGGGCGCGTAGATATCCCGCAGGAAGCCTTCCTCGCGGTCTTGAAAGTGGGCGAAGGCAGCTAGGGTTCGCAATTCTAGCCCGTACGCCCTCATCCGTGCTTGCGCGAAGCGCACTTCACAGCGCCTTGTTTGGCGGCGGACCGGCCTCGGCCCTCACACAAACCTGAAAAGCCGCGCCGCTCCCGGTCAGGCGGTCATACAACTTTGTACTGTTATTACGGCCGGTATCATCGGAGAAAGCGATTGTGACCATCAACATTGCGGCCCCAATTGCCCATACAGAGCTGTCAAACAACCCCGCAATCCCAGCGAAAAACGAAAGTACTAGAACGTCAAAATGTGCAAATCTCAATTTCGCGAGTTATAGCTCGATCTGCCGTACATCCTTGTATTAACGGCAGATAAATTGCATAACTGGTTACCTGTCAGGGCTTTAAGCGAGGGAAAAGGGCCGGAGGAGAACGGAACACTCGGTCTTTCTGCGGCGCAAACGAAAGCGCCGCCTTTCGATCCACAAACTTTTCCACAGCTTGGTGGTGTCTGCGAGGAAGCTTCGCAAATCTAAGCTCCTACAGTACTTACCGGAGAGTGCTACTACAGGATTTACCTGAAGAAATGCGATCACTCTTCGGAGGCAATTCCGCCTTCGGCGAGTGACTCAAATCTGGTGCAGTGTTTCAGGAACGCCATCTTGACCCGGCCAATCGGGCCATTGCGCTGTTTGGAAATAATAATTTCGGCCCGTCCCTGCAGTTCCGGGTCGTCCTGCTTATAGACCTCTTCGCGGAAGATGAACATGACGAGGTCCGCGTCCTGCTCGATCGAGCCCGACTCTCGCAGATCGGCAAGTTGGGGGCGATGATCTCCGCCGCGGCTTTCGGGAGCACGGCTTAACTGCGACAGCGCGATCACCGGAACACTTAACTCCTTAGCCAATGCCTTCAGCCCGCGTGAAATCGCGGATACTTCCTGGGTGCGATTCTCAAACCGCTTTCCCCCGCCGGACATCAGCTGCAGGTAATCGACGATGATCAGGTCCAGCCGCCCCTGCGACTGCTTCAGCCGCCGCGCCTTAGCCCGCATCTCGCTCAATGAAATCCCCGGGGTGTCGTCGATGAAGATCGGGGCATGCGCCAGTTGTTCCATGGCCCGCACGACCTTTTTAGTGTCGTCCTGCCACAGCGATCCGGTACGCATCTTGTGCGCGTCCACCCGGGCTTGCGAACAGAGCAAGCGCATCAGCAGCGCCTCGCGCGACATTTCCAGCGAAAACACTCCCACCACCTGCTGATCCTCAATCGCGGCATTCTCGGCAATGTTCATCACAAACGCCGTTTTGCCCATCGAAGGGCGCGCCGCGATAATCACCAGGTCGGACCTCTGAAGCCCGGAGGTCATTTCGTCGAGATCGGTGTAATGCGTGGCCAGCCCGGTGATTCGCTGCCCACGCTGCAGTAGCGCATCGACCGATCCGAAGGTCTCGCGCACGATCTCCTGCACGCCCATGAAGCCGCGGCCAATGCGCTTCTCGGACAGCTGGAAGATGGCCGCCTCGGTATCGCTCAATACATCTTCGGCAGAATCCGACTGGTCGCTGGCCCGCGCAATGGCGGTGCTCGAAACTGAAATCACGCCGCGCAGCAGCGCCTTATCGCGCACAATTTTGACGTAGTGCTCGATGCTGGGACGCTCGGGCACGCCCTCCACCAGGCTCGACACATACGCTACGTCCCCAATGGGCTGCAGATCCTTGTGCCTATCGAGCTCCTCGATCAGCGTGATCATGTCGATGGGGCGCGAAGACTCCGCCAAATCCATCATCCGCGAATAAATCCGGCGGTGCGAATCCAGGGAGAAATCCTCCACCTTCAGATGCTCCGCCGCCTGGTTGTAAGCAAAGTTGTCGAGGAGGATCGCCCCTAAGATCGAGCGTTCCGCCTCAACGTTCGCCGGAAGCGTGCTGATGGTGTAATCAGAAGTGGCCAAGGATTCTTCTCTCAGGAGTTTTCAATCGCGGAATCCTGAACATACTCTCGCGTTGCTTGTGAATGCGAGTGCGTCATGCTAGGAAAACTCAGCCGAATCGGAATATTTCAAAGTTGACTTGCGAGCGTTTTTCAGTGTAGGCGAACAAAACACGAACATCAAGCTCGTTGCTGAGCTGGCCTGATGATCGTCTGCCGCTACGGCGGCAATTTCCTGTAAGCTCATGTATCAGCAACACTGAATAAATAAGAGACGATCAGGAGCCTTCGATGGCAAAAAATCACTACAGCACCAAGGCGAAGCGCCGCAATCGCTCGGGTAAACGCGGCGACACAAAGCGCATCGCCGCAAACATGGCGAAGATCAGGCAACTGGAAAAAAGCGCGGCTCCCAAGAAGTAAGAGCTCAACTGGAGGGACCCCCGAATGAGGATCCGGTTGGCCGGCGGTTAGACTAGCGCAGCGTGGAGATCGTCAGCGATGATGGCCCAGTACGGAGAACGCGAACCCGGAGACGACGGCGACCAGGGTCAAGCCTTCGGCCAGCAGCGCGAATAACGTGAGGCGCTTCGGCCTTTGGAAGCGCGCCGCGCCCCGGCTGAACCCGGCTGCGGCCAGCGTGAAGGGCGAGGCTTCCAATCGGCATAAGCAAACGAAGCCCAGCAAACCCGGTCCTGAACTCACTGTGGGAATACAGAGCAACCCAAACGCAAGGGGAGCGCTCAAGCTAAATGCCAGAAGGATTTTCGAGTAGATCGTGAAAGCCGGCTCGGATTTCGCAATGACCAGCACCAGCACGATGGTAGGCACCAGCAATGTGCCGGCGATGAATATTTCCAGCATGAGGTCGCCACCCGCGTACATGCCGCTCGATGCGGTGGCATCCTCGGGATGCCTTGCATACTGCAGGTAGCGCTCGACTACCAGCGTAGTCGCCAGGCCCAGAACGGCCGCATAAAAAGCCGCTACAAATCCAAGCTGCATGCGCCATGGGATTGCCGGCATATCGCGATGCTACCCTCGCAGCCAACGGTGACCAGATGACCAAAGTGCGTGCATGTTCTCAGGGAACCACGCAAGCAGATGCCACA
>QHVR01000681.1 GCA_003223595.1 Acidobacteriota bacterium | reverse complement strand
GACCACGCAGTCGTATTGCCCGAGGTCTTTCAATTCAGCGCACTTCATCTGCAGGTCGTATTTTCGTCCCCTCCCGATAAAGGGGAAGTAGGGATCGTGATAGCTGACTTGCGCCCCTTGTTTTTGCAGCAGCTCGATAATCGTCAGCGACGGCGACTCCCGCAGGTCGTCAATGTCCTTTTTGTAAGCGACTCCCAGCACCAGCACGCGCGCTCCGTTCACCGACTTCTTGTGCGAATTCAGCGCTCCGGTCACGGACGCCAGGACGTGATACGGCATATTCGTGTTGATCTCTCCCGCCAGTTCGATGAAGCGCGTACGGAAATCCCACTCCTTGGCCTTCCATGATAGATAGAACGGGTCCACTGGAATGCAGTGCCCGCCCAACCCCGGGCCGGGATAGAACGGATGAAATCCGAAAGGCTTTGTCGAAGCTGCTTCGATCACCTCCCAGATATCGATGCCCATGCGCAGGCACAGCAGCTTCAGTTCGTTCACCAGCGCGATGTTCACGCAGCGGTAAATATTCTCCAGAAGCTTCGTCATCTCCGCGGCGGCTGGCGACGACACCGGAACCGTGCGGTTGAAGATCGAGCCGTAGAAAGCTCTCGCCAGCTCCGAAGCCTGTGGGCTCATTCCTCCTACGACCTTCGGAATATCGCGCCGGGCCACAGTCGTATTACCGGGATCTTCCCGCTCCGGAGAGAATGCCACCAGGAATTCATTGGGCCCCATGCTGGCGCCGCGTGCAGCGTTCAGTCCCTGCTTATTCTCTTTTTCGAGAATGGGCACCATCACTTCTTCTGTGGTGCCGGGATATGTCGTGCTTTCCAGCACGACCAGTTGCCCGGCCCTCAGGTGCGGAGCGATCGCGTGCGTAGTATTCGTGATGAAACTGAGGTCGGGTTCGTGATACTCGTTTAGCGGAGTGGGGACGCAGATGATGATCGCGTCCATGGCCGTCAATTGGGAAAAGTCGGCAGTCGCCGAAAATCCATTGGCCTTCGCCGCTTGAATTACTTCCGGCACAATGCGGTAGATATACGAGCCGCCCTTGGCGAGAGTTTCCACCTTGCGAGCGTCGATGTCGAAACCAGTCACCCGGAATTTCTGTTCGCTATAAAGAAGCGCAAGCGGGAGCCCGACGTAACCCAGTCCGATGATGCCCACGCGCGCCTGACGCTGTTCGACTTTTTGCTTCAACTGGTCCAGGGATGAATCTGCGGTAGAGGAAGGAGTCATTAAAAAATCCAGTAGAAATCGTGTATGGAACGCATTAAGGCGCCACAATTCTAGCACGCTGAGCCCGCTGAATCTGTGTTCGAAAGCCGCCGCCGCGATGCTGCACGCTATC
>QHVR01000657.1 GCA_003223595.1 Acidobacteriota bacterium | reverse complement strand
AGGAGCTTGAGATTCCCAGGTAAGTTCTGTGGCAGAGTATTGGGAAAATTCCCGACGACCAAGGGATGGTTCGGGGAAGAATCCACCACGAGAGGCGCGAGAGCATATTGCGCGAGATAGTAGTGCCCTACCGAATCTTTAGACTGGCCGATGTAACCGATAACGCCGCGTTGCGGTAGAGCGTCTCGCAAGGCGGCGAACCGTTGACCGGAACGGCGCTCGTTCTCCGCTGCGTCCTCGCCAGTCCGTGGGCTGTGAACCAGCATGCGGCCGGAAGACAGCAGGCAGGCCACAACGAGTATCCACAAACAAGCTTTGCACGAGAGCATGCGCGAACCTGGGACATGCGCATTATAAAGACAGATTAGCCTGCCAGTTTGGCACGAAGTATGGTGACTGAGGCTTTCGGCAGGGCTACGGATTCTGTTTCTGGCGGCAGAGTCTTCGTGACCGGGGGTTCGTTTGGCTCGGGATGGCTGTTCGGGCCCTCGGACTTCCACATGTATTGTTCGCTGCCGAAGGTGGTCATGGTGATCGGACCAGCAAATGATTTGCCCGACATGCCTGGGCCATCGAATGCAATTTTGATGTCGTGCGGATTGGATTGGTCTTTGTTGATGATCATCACCGACCACTGGCCATCGGGACGGGAAACGGCGTAGGCGGTAATCAGCGTGTGTCCGCCTTCATCTTTTAAGTCGCAGGTTGCGGGATACAGCTTGTGGACTCCGGCACGGTGCTGCACCCAGTCCAGATTGATCAGGCGGCTGGCATGATACTGCGAGGTGAAAGTTTTGACGTTGAGGTTTTCGTCCGCCACATAGTTGCCGTAGGTCCCAAACCCGCGACATCCGGGACGCATTGGCTCCGGCTGAATTGGGGAGTGATAGTAGACTGCGCCTCCCGCGGTCAGAAACGCGCCGACGCTATCGCACAGCCACAGCGCAGCGAAGATGTCTGACATCTGCTGCGCGTTTCCGTACGTCACATTGCTCTCGGTGTTCATCATGGGAACGTTGGGGGGCAGGCCGTCCTCGCGCCAGACATCGAGGATATGGCTGACGAGTTGGGGCTCGCGATAAAGATCCGCCCACACGATCTCGCACGGCGGATAGGGATAGTGCTCGAAGCTCATGAAGGCGAGGTCGCCCAGGCGCTCATGAGCTTTGAGGTAATCGAGAAAGCGGCCCAGCCATGAGGTGCGGCTTTGCGCGTCGGGCCAGGCTTTGATGTCTTCGTTGACTCCCTCGAACACGGGGCCTCCGAGCTTGAGCTCGGGGTTCACCCGATGCATGGCAGTGGCG
>QHVR01000656.1 GCA_003223595.1 Acidobacteriota bacterium | reverse complement strand
GGAGCAGAGCGTAGCGGTCTGGTTCTGATCGGCACGATGCTGAATCAGGTCCACCAGTTCTCCGCCTTCGGTAAGCGTGCCTACGTAGAGTTCGCGAATGGCATATCCGACGGCGCTGCGCGGATCTTTGGGATCGTGCGTCGCAGTGGGCCGCCGGTCGGCGGTGTTGGAGGACTGCGTCATCCAGATGCGGAGATAGCGCGCCGGAACTGGACTCGAGGAGAGTTGCAGGGTGGGAGCGCCTCCCTTGCCGTTGGTCACGGTTCCATTAGGAAAGGCCGTCCAGATGCCTGATGTGGGGCGATCCATCGGTCCTTCGCTGGAGGAAGGCTTTTCGGCGACCCAGTACTGCACTTCGAAGTTCACGGCGTA
>QHVR01000655.1 GCA_003223595.1 Acidobacteriota bacterium | reverse complement strand
GTTATCAATACAGCTTCGGTGTGCAGCAGGCGCTGTCCTCCCGCACAGTGCTGGCCCTGCAATATGTCGGCAACCAGAACCGGCACCAGAACGCATACCTCGAAACCAACTTGCCGGATCTAACTACTCAGATCCCAGCGCTTTTCGCGAACAACAACGCGGACTACAACAAGCGCGTTCAGTACCTGGGATTCCACTCAATCCGACAGACTTGGGACGAGCAGAAGTCACATTACAATGGCTTCCAGGCCGAATTGCACAGCCAGATACGTCAGGACCTTCACCTTCAGGCAGCTTACACCTTGTCTCGGGCGATCGATCCTGCGACAGGCAATAATGGCGTGGGCGACTTGAACAATTATGACAACCCTTACAACTTGAACTACGATAACGGCCCTTCCGGCCTTGATCGTACCCAGATCGCGTTCGTTAACTTCATTTATGACATCCCGCTCCTGAGAAACAGCTCTAACAAGCTGTTGAAGTCCACGGTAGGTGGATGGCAGATATCGGGCATCGTGACGTTAACCTCGGGCGCGCCGATCCATATCTCAGAGGGCGGTATCCAGAACTGTGCCCAAGGGGCCAACAACGATCCCGTAAAGTGCGCGGGGTCGCTCAACGGCACTGGAAATATCACCAGCATCATTCCCAATGCCGATAACCGGCCCAACATCAATGGGAGCGTGAGCTACCCGAAGACGGTGAAGAGCTGGTTCAACGCGTCCGCATTCTCCCCAACCGCGGCTGGAACCTTTGGCAACCTGCCGTTCAATGCCATTCGTGGTCCTGGCCGGCAGAACTGGAACCTCGCGCTGTTCAAGGCCTTCGTGTTCAGCGAGAGCCGTGGCAGCAAGCTTGAATTCCGTGCGGAGTTCTTTAATGCCTTCAACCACACGGAGTTCAATAACGTCAGCAACACCTTTACCAACGGTGACTTCGGTGCTATCACCTCGGCTCACGACCCACGCGAAATTCAGCTTGGGTTGAAGCTGTACTTCTGATCGATGTTCGTCAGCATCCAGGCCCCGCTCGCAGAAAAGAAGCTGCGAGCGGGGTTTTTCTTGCGTCCCAACTTGTTTATCCTGAGGTCTAGCAACTTCACTTACCCTGAGCCTTTCTAAGCGATCCATGCTCTCTGCAGGTATGCACGCAAGTGCCTGCAGAGCAAAAGTGCGCCGCATGCGCCCATTCCTCCCCCAATTCGCAGTCGTGTTACTTTGCTGCTCGTTCGCATTGGCGCAGGTGCCTAGCGCTGCGGACGCCCTCGCGTTCGAGCAGCAGCAAAAGTGGAGTGAAGCCGCCCAGGTCTGGAAGCAACTCACCCAACGCAATCCCAACGATGCTGCAGCTTTCGCCAGCCTCGGGCTTGATCTGGCGCGGCAACAGAAATACGTTGAAGCCGTCTCGGCTTACCGTAAAGCTCTGCAACTGAATCCCAAGATGCAAGGCCTGCACCTGAACCTGGGGCTGGCCGAATTCAAGCAGGGACATTTTTCTGCAGCGGCCACCGCGCTGCGCTCGGCGCTGAAGGCCGATTCCTCGAGTATTCAGATTCGGACTCTGCTGGGCATGAGCTATTACGGGGCCAAGAAGTTCGAGCTCGCCTCTGAATATCTCGAACCGGTTGCGAATGCCGATCCCCAGAATGCTGAACTCCACCAGATGCTGGCTCAAAGCTGCCTCTGGGCAAAGAAGCTCACCTGTGCCGAGGAGCAGGTTCGTCTGTTGCTGCAGCAGCATCCCGACTCCGCTCCCACGCACATTCTCATGGGGGAGGCGTATGACGGGCTAGGCAAGACTCCGGAAGCGATTGCTGAATTCCAGGCTGCGGACAAGATTTCTCCAAAGGAGCCGAACCTTCACTTTGGGCTGGGGTATCTCTACTGGAAATCGCAGCAGTACGATCAGGCGCGCGAGGAATTTGAACGCGAACTGGCCAATGATCCCAATCATGCCCAAGCCCTCGCTTATCTAGGAGACATCGAATGGAAGAACAATCACGCTGATGCGGCCATTCCATATCTACAGCGCGCGATCCGCGCCAAGAAAGATCTGCGCATCGCGTATGTGGATCTGGGAGCAATCTACTTACA
>QHVR01000654.1 GCA_003223595.1 Acidobacteriota bacterium | reverse complement strand
TCAGGATTACAAGACTCAGAAAATTACGGTTGAGTTGAACGATGTCACCCTGCGCGAAGCCCTGAACACGGTCGCGCTGCAGACTAAGACGTTCTGGAGTGTGGTATCCAGCAACACCATCCTGGTCGCCGCCGACACCACCAGCAAGCGCAAGGAGATGGAAAATACCGTGATGAAAACGTTCTACCTCAAGAACGTTTCCGCTCCTTCAGAATTGCAGGAAGCCGCCACCACCCTGAAAAGTATTCTGGACGTAAACCGCATACAGTTGATTCCCAATCAGAATGCGCTCATTTTGCGCGGAACCACCGACCAGATGGTCCTAGCCCAGAAGTTGATCACGGATCTAGATAAACCGAAGCCTGAAGTTGTGATCGATATCGCCATTCTGCAAGTCAGCCGTGCCCGCCTCCGCACTCTCGGAGTGAGTCCTCCAACCTCGGCCAATGTGGTGATGGTTCCAGGCACAAGCACCGGTAATGGAGGAACTGGCGGATCGCCCAATGGCTCATTCACCATCAACTCTCTTCGTAATTTGACCGCGAACAATTTCCAGGTCAGCATTCCCGGCGCGTCGCTCTCTTACCTCATGAGTGATAGCGATACCAAGCTGATTCAGAATCCGGAGATTCGCGCCCTCGACAACGAGAAAGCCACGCTGAAGATCGGAGATCGTGTTCCGATCGCGACCGGTTCCTTCGGCGCCGCCGGCGGGCTCGGTGGTGTCAGCGCGCTGGTAAATACTCAGTTCCAGTATCTCGACGTCGGCGTCAACATTGATATCACTCCTCGTGTTCACGCCGAGGGCGAAGTAACTTTGAAGATGACGCTGGAAGTCTCCTCCGTCAGTGGAACGCAAAATATCGGCGGCATCAGCCAGCCGGTTATCGGCCAACGTCGCATCGAGCATGAAACCCGCTTGCGCGATGGAGAAGTGAACCTGGTCGGTGGCATTCTGGAGGATACCGAGAGTAACTCGCTGAGCGGTTATCCCTGGCTCACGAGAATCCCGATACTGAAATATCTGTTCGGACAAGAGGCCAAAGATCGGCGGGAGAACGAAATTATTTTTGCGATCACCCCTCACATCATCCGGGCGCAGGAAGTGACTGACGACAATCTGCGGTTGGTCGATCTCGGCCGCGGCAGCTCAGTTTCGGTCGGCCACACCGATCCAAGGGACGGTGCCACATCTAAAGGCCTGATGGATCAAAGCGCCGCGAACAAGGGTCAAGGCCGCACGCAGGGGCAGCGTACAACCGCACCCAACGCTTCGCCCAGCCGGTCCGTGGAGGCTCCGAAAACCCCGGCCCAGATGCCCGTACCGACCGCCACCGCGACTCCGGTGCGCCCTGCGACTGCGTCGCTCCAGCAGAGCAATCCCGCGGTGCCCGCCGCCGCTCCACCCGCGAACGCTCCGCCGCCGCGTCCGGTCGTACAAGCAGATATCAGCCCTCCGCCGCGTGCTTCTTTGCAAGCGGAGAATTTTGCGATGCGACCCCAGCCTCACGAAGAGGACATACCGCCGGTGCATCCCGCTTCACAAGCGCAGAGCAGTCCGGCGGCAGCCTCCGCCGATAAGACGAGCGTGCGGGCTGTAAAGCGCCCGGCAGCCGCCCCGGCGTCCACCGAACAATGCCCCACTGGAACTCACCTGGTCGGCACGGAAAACGGTGTGATCAACTGCTCCTTCGATTAATACGGACAGAAGAGCGAAGCAGA
>QHVR01000653.1 GCA_003223595.1 Acidobacteriota bacterium | reverse complement strand
TACTTCGCTAAGCCGGCAGACGGAGTGTACGGCTGGGCTGGGGCGGATTATTCCGTGTGGGGCATTGGTGTGCTGGAGGCGATCGACTATCAGACCGGCAAGATTCGATGGAGCCACGAGTTGGGTCCGGGTGGATCAGGGGCGGGAGTGTTGACTACGGATTCCGGCCTAACGTTTTCGGGCGATGCGATGGGGAATTTTCTGGCCGTGGATTCCAGCAATGGCAAGACTCTATGGCACGCGGGATCTGGGTCGCAGATTCACAGTTCTCCGATCAGCTATGAACTGGACGGGCGCCAGTACGTGGTGACCAGCAGCGGGGGAGTGCTGTTTGCATGGGCTCTGGGGGACGGGGGGAAGTAAGCGCTACTCTGCACTCATAGCCAAGCGCACACGGCCGCAGCCTTGGTGGCTGCCCGCTGCTGCTCATGCAAGCCACGCCACACCGGCAAGCGCTCACTCAATCCAAGTTTATTGATGTAAGCCTCATCGAGTTGGACGTCCTGGAGGATGCTGGCAGGGTTGGAGGAACTCACCAGTGCGTCCGCCGTATGGATGATGGTGAGGGACGAAAAACAATCTTCAATGCTCTCGGCGGGACGATCATGAAAAGCCACGGCGTGAATGAGAGGATGGGGAAGCCCCCAGATGCTCATCAGGTAGGCGCCTAGCTCGGCGTGGGTGCAGCCAAAGCGTTCGCGTTCGGCGGACGGCAGCTTGGCGGGTTCGTTGCGTAGCTTGGCCAGCAGTTCGGCATAGGGTCGCGGCATTTCCGCGAGCAGAACGAGTTTTCCGACTTCGTGCAGTATCCCCGCCGTGGAACATTCATCGACGACATTCTTCGCGCACTTTTCGCTGACCGCAATGCGCTGGGCAAGGCAGGAGACCGCGATGCCGTGTTCCCAGAGAATTCCGCAATCGACGGATGACGGATCTTTGAACTGGGAAAAAACATGGACGGAAAGAACCAGGGCGCGGACCAGTTCGGTGCCGATGAGGGTGATGGCCTGGGTGGGATTGGAAACGTTAAAACGGGCGCCCATGAAAGCGGAGTTTGCGAGTTGAAGGATCTTGGCCGTCATGCCCGCGTCTTTGGCGACGATGTCCGCGATTTTTTTTAGAGAGACATCTTCAGATTGAAGTTCCGTTTGGAGTTCGTGGTACAGGGCGGGAGGGCTGGGGATGGATTTGAGGCTCAGGACCAGGGCACGAATGCTGGAGTTCTTCAAGAGATCGCGCATGACGAAGGCCTGGGCCAGGCGCGACTTCAAGTCTTGGGGATCGCAGGGCTTGGAAACGTACTGGTGCGCGGGGCCGAGGGAACGCAAAACAGTTTCGCGGTTGGCCTGTCCGGATAGAACCATGCGCACGACCTCGGGATATTTTTCTTTGACTGTTTCTAACAGTTGCGCGCCGTCCATGAAGGGCATTCGCATATCGGTGATGATGGCGTCGTAATGTTCGCGGGCCAACGCTTCGATCGCGGCTATGCCGCTCTCCACGAAGGTCATATCCCACTGGGCGCGCATGGAGTGAAGAGAGCGTTTCAGACCTTGCAGGACGAGCACTTCGTCATCCACAAACAATAAGCGGCTGCGGGGGGATTCGGGCTTGGGCGGGTCAGGATTCATAGCATGCTGTAGGTGTTCTTCGGAGGGAACGGCGGGAAAGATCAGATGATTGTTGCCGATTGATATGACTTTGGTGCGGGCGTGGGTGGGGCCGCAATGAGTTCAACTCGTGGCCTGATTTGTCGATAGCTAGAGCATGGATGCATCAAGGTCATCGGGCGCGGCTCCGGCACGGGCCGAGGCGGGAAGTGCTGAATTCCGTTCGCTGATCGACGCCATTGCGGAAGGCGTGTGCGTGCTGGATGACCGGGCGCGAATCACGATGTGCAATCGCACTTTCCTGGAGATGACAGGCTATGAAGAAGAAGCAGCGGCCGGCCGAAATGTCTGCGAGTTGCTGCATTTGAAGTCCAGGGAATCGGGTGGGGCACCGCATAGCTGTGAGCTGCCGAAGAACGAGCATGAACTCGGCCAAAGAACGATGTTGCGGGAGTACTTACTGCGGAATGATGGGAGCCGGTTTCCGGTGCGCTGCTGGCTGCGGCCGTGGAGAACTTCGTCCGGGTTCCATTATTTGCTCACGGTGGAAGATATTTCGGAACTGGAACAGACCAAGGAAGTGCTGGACCGAAGCGAGCAGAGGTTTCGGCAGATTCTAAAGAGCGCGCCGGACGTGGCGTGGACCTCGGACTTGCAGGGGCACACGCTTTACATCAGTCCGAAAGTGGAGGCTGTACTGGGTTACAGCAAGGAAGAATTCTGTTCCGGACAGCAGTTGCGGCTTGGCCGCATTCATCCAGGAGATTTTGGGCGGGTATACGAAGCGTACCAATCGCTCTTTAAGAACCACACCAGTCTGGACATCGAGTACAGGTTCCGGCACAAGAACGGAAAGTGGATATGGGTGCAGGACCGCGCGACAACGACTCACGAAGAAGGCGGAGTGCTCTACGCCGACGGATTTCTGTGCGACATCACGGAGCGCAAGGAAGCGGAGGCCGAACTTCAGTTTCAGACCGCGTTTCTGGAAGCACAGGCAAACTCCACGATTGATGGGATCCTGGTCGTGGATCCCGCTGGCCGGACGTTGTTGCGGAACCAGCGGTTTGCGGAAATTTTTCAACTTCCGAAAGAACTGCAGGCAAACCGCGAAGAGGGTGGGACCATGCGTCATGCGGCCGCCCTCATGAAAAATCCCAAGTTGTTCCTGTCTCGAGTCGAGTACCTGTATCAGCACCCCAACGAAACGGCTCGCGATGAGCTCGAACTCAAGAATGGAATGTTCCTAGACCGGTACTCCTCTCCGGTGGTGGATAAAAATGGCGTGTACTACGGTCGCATTTGGACCTTCCGCGATATCACAGAGAGCAAGCGAAACCAGGATGAACTCCAGCAACTATCTTTGGCAGTCGAACAGAGCCCCGTGTCGGTGATCATTACGGACCCGGAAGGGAAGATCGGATATGTGAACCGTAAGTTCACCGAATGCAGCGGGTACACGCGAGAAGAGGTGGTTGGAAATAATCCCCGCATTCTGAAATCCGGGCAGACTTCGCCGGAACTGTACCGGGATT
>QHVR01000652.1 GCA_003223595.1 Acidobacteriota bacterium | reverse complement strand
GAGTTCGAGTTCCGTAACGTGTCGTTCGAATACGGCACAAGCGGCCGCGGGCTTCACGGCATGTCGTTCAAGATCCCCGCGGGTTCGCGAGTAGGAATCGTAGGCACCACCGGGGCTGGCAAAACAACGCTGCTGAATCTGATCATGCGCTTTTACGATCCGACCGAGGGCGAGGTTCTCCTGGACGGCGTTGACTTGCGCCATTACCGAATCGCGGACCTGCGCCGCCAGTTCGCCGTCGTCCTGCAGGAACCGGTGTTGTTCGACGCCAGCATCGCGGAAAACATAGCCTATGGGAAACGCAACGCGACCGATCAGGAAATCGTCGCTGCTGTCAAAGCTGCATCCGCTCATGAGTTCATTTCGAAAACGAATCGCGGATAACGAGCCTTTCCGGCGGAGAGCGTCAGCGTATATCTCTGGCGCGAGCTTTCCTTCGGGATGCGCCCATCCTCATTCTGGATGAACCCACCAGTTCGGTGGATACTACGACTGAGAGTTCGATCATGAATGCCACTGCCGTGCTGATGCAGGATAGAACCACATTCATGATTGCGCATCACCTCAATACACTTCGCTACTGCAACATGATTCTGGTCCTCGAACAAGGGCGGCTGGTTGAGGTCAAGGACTCTGCCGCCGAACTTTCCCAAGCCGCGGTTTCCTAGGCCCAAATTTCCCGTACAGCATCCGGCGACTGCTCTGCATCTTTCATGGGGCAGGTATGCGGATCGCGATCTTCGGACTTACCGTAAGTTCTTCGTGGGGCAACGGCCACGCGACGCTGTGGCGTGGGCTCTGTAGTGCGCTGGCGGAGGCGGGTCACTCTATCTCGTTCTTTGAAAAGGATGTTCCCTACTACCGAACGCATCGAGACCTAGGACAGCCCTGCGGTTATGCGCTGCAACTTTATTCGGAGTGGAGTGAGATTCAGGACCGGGCCCAGACGGCGGTGACCGAGTGCGACTGCGCCATCGTGACCTCCTACTGCCCGGACGCCCGACCTGCAGCCGATCTGGTGCTGGAAAACTCCAAGGTCTTCAGCATCTTTTATGACCTTGATACGCCGGTCACGCTCAACGCGCTTGGCCGCCAAGGCACTGTGGACTACATCCCCAGCTATGGACTTGAGCCGTTTGACCTAGTTCTTAGCTACACAGGCGGGAACGCGCTGCGGGAACTCCAGAACCGATTGGGAGCGAAACGGGTAGCTCCGCTGTATGGCAGCGTGGATCCCAGCACGCATCATCCGGTGCCGACAGATGAGCGCTTTGCGTCGGATTTCTCGTACCTTGGCACCTATGCCGCCGATCGCCAACAGCAACTTGACGAACTCTTTCTGAAGCCGGCCAACCAGTGTCCGCAAAAGAAGTTCTGTATTGGGGGCGCTCTCTACCCGCCTGATTTCCCTTGGACTGGAAACACGTATTTCGTGCGGCACGTTGCACCTCCCGAGCACCCTGCCTTCTACTCATCATCCAAGTTGACCCTGAATGTAACTCGCGCGGCCATGGCGGAAATGGGCTACTGCCCCTCTGGACGGCTCTTCGAGGCCGCCGCTTGCGGCACTCCGATCGTCAGCGACTGGTGGGAGGGGCTGGACCATTTCTTTGAGCCGGGCAAAGAAATTCTGATTGCCAAATCGTCTGTGGATACCGAACACGCGCTTAATCTTGATGCTGGCGAACTCCAGGCGATCTCGCGCGCATCTCAAGAGCGCACGCTCGCCGAGCACACGGCTTCGCATCGGGCGAGCGAATTGATCTCGTTAATTGAGGCCAACGCATGAGCGACATTTGGGGTATCGTACCCGCCGCAGGGTTGGGCAGCCGCATTCAACCGCTGGCATTCTCAAAGGAATTACTCCCGGTAGGCTGCCGCATGGAAGATCAACGGCAGCGGCCCCGGGCGGTGAGCGAGTATTTGATCGAGCGCATGATCGCAGCCGGCGCTACCCGAATCTGCTTCGTGGTGTCCCCAGGTAAAAGCGACATCATGGAATATTTCGGCGGCCGACTCGGCGATACCGCAATCTGCTACGCCGTTCAGCAGGATCCGAAGGGGTTGTGCGATGCCCTATTCACAGCGTTGCCGTTCATCTCTCCCGATTCCGACGTTCTGATCGGTCTTCCCGACACAATCTGGTTTCCGGTGGATGGTTTTCAGCAGCTCCCTGCCCGACGTTTCTCGTTTCTGCTGTTCGAAGTGCAAAGCCCTCATCTGTTCGACGCGGTCTGCTGCGACGAGCAGGGACGCGTCAGTGAAGTGCAGGTGAAGTCTCCAAATGCCTCGAGCAACTGGGTGTGGGGTGCCTTCCGCATGCCCGGCAGAACCTTAGGCGCGCTTCAGCAATTGTGGTGCGAGCGCCACCGCAAAGACGAATACATGGGCACGCTGGTCAATGAGTACATCGCGAGAGGCGGAGCTGTGAACGCGGTGAAGCGAGGGGAAGTGTACGTAGACGTGGGAACCCTCCACGGGTACCACGAGGCGCTGAGAGTGCTCTCTCAAACTGAACTGGCGCCATCGTGACGACGGCGGGAATCTAAGGCACTGCGCTCGTCTTGTATCACGTGTGGCGCTGATTCACATCGCGGGTCGACCCATCGAAATGTACTCAAATCCCGCATCGCGAATGG
>QHVR01000651.1 GCA_003223595.1 Acidobacteriota bacterium | reverse complement strand
TGAAACGATCCGCCTCGAAAGCGGACATACCTTAACGGGTATCGGGGGTTCAAATCCCTCCCTCTCCGCCATTTCCACAAACCTATTTCAAGAGGTCCCGAATGATGGCCTTCTTTACTTTAGAAGCGGCCATCCAGAATTTCCCCTGTTTGACTCTAAGGACTCAAGCTTCTAATCTGATGATCATGTTGGCTGGCAGACGAGCGCTTTTTGTGGCATTGACCGTCGCTCTCGCGACGTACGCGCTCGACTGCGTCAGCATGACCACACCCGAACAGGCGATGCAGTGCTGCAAAGCGATGCATTGCCATTCGCACCATCATCATAAAAGTCAGGATTGTTGCAAGACCATGCCGGCGATGCACGCTGTTTTGGGTCAGCCGTCATTGGCGCAAGGCGTCTCGCTTTCACCCATCGTTGTTGGACTGGTGCAAGCGTTCAGCGAAGCAAACGGGCTAGAGCCTTCTGCGGGCATTATTGCAGAGCATCCCCACGCGCCGCCGATATCTTCCCCGCCCGCCGTCCCGCCTCTGCGTATCTAGTCGCACTCCAGCCGGCTCCCCGGCTTCACGACACGTGTCTTCGGGGAAATCCCATCTTCGCTGGAGGAACAGCTTTGAGATTACGAAACGTGTTCCGCTTTACCTGCGGAAACTGCGCGTCCCTGTCAGTCGTCGTACTGCTTTGTGTTTCGCCGGCCTGGGGACAGGGTGCTGCACCGGAAACAGCGCCGCCATTGTTTCCCGGCGGGGGACTGATTTCCTACAACTCTATTTTTACGACGCGGGGGCTGACGGGATCGTCTACAAGGATTCCGGCAACAGCCCGTCCCACATTTGGACACGAGGGTGACTTCAACTTCACATGGGGATTTCGCCGCAATTTCGATTTGACGATTCTTGTCCCCATAATCACGAATCACTTTCAAATGGTGGGCACATCGACGGTCGGTGGAACGGGCCTTGGCGATTCCATGCTGCTAGCAAAGTACCGTTTCTATCGACGAGACTCAGCACGAGGAACAACGCAGGCGTCATTCAGCCTGGGCCCAAAGATTCCGACAGGGCGGACTGACCTCATCAACAGCAATAGAGACCGGCTCCCTGCCGGTTTGCAGCCCGGCTCAGGTTCCACTGACTTGTTCGCGGCAGCGAATTGGACTTACACCGGGCTTTTCAACCTGAGGCGTCTGGTGGCGGACGAAGATTTTCATTCCTTGATCCGATCGCAAGGCACGCAGCAGACTCGCCTCGGCAGTGATATCGAGTCACGTTTCTGGCTGTCGTACCGTCCGTATGAATCGAAGAACGTGGCGCGGGAGTGGTTCATCGGTCCCGCGTTGACCTGTTTACATTCTCAAGATGACCACATCGCCGGAGTCACTCAGAATGGTAGCGGCGGCGACGTTTTGCTGGCTGGAATCACGACGTACGTCGGGTTGCGTCCTGGAATGCACGCCTGGATCGGAATGGATTGGGACGTGGCCCACACTACAGGCGCACAGTTCATGCCTGTGAGGCGTCACATCAGCTTCGGTATTACGCAGCAGTTTCGATTGCATCTGTAACGAAAGGAGGAACGTATGTCCAGGAAAAGAGTCGCGCTGCTTGTTCTGCTGGGTTCGATCGTTGTAGTGCCCATCGCTCAAGCGCAGATCAAACACATTGAAATGCGGGTTGAAGGCATGACGTGAAACTTTTGAGCATACGGGGTGAAGAAAAGCCTCGGGCGCCAGTCTGGCGTTCAAACAGTAGAAGTCAGCTTGATTGATGGGAAAGTGGATGTCACGCCCAAGGAGGATGGGCAGATCGACCCTGCGCAGCTTCTGAAGGCGACTTACGACAGCGGGGTCAGCGTCGCGGAACTGGATATGATCGCGCGCGGCAAAGTCGTGAAGGACTCGTCGGAGAACCTTGTTTTGCAAGTTCAGCCCAACCGTTCGTTCGTCCTTGCTTCGAATGAATTATCCAAAGGGCTGGAAGCATTGGCGGGTTCTTCGACGCTGGTCACCGTTCGCGGGCAGTTGTACAAGAAACCTGCGGGCAAAAAGAAGGTGGATGCTTCTGCGCCGTTGAAGTTGCTGATCCTCGAAGTACAGAAGAAGGAATAGATGGTTCGATCATGTATG